>DASXDB010000265.1:0-9261 GCA_036490895.1 Gaiellaceae bacterium | reverse complement strand
GAGCTCGACGACGCACATCGCGACGATCACGACGACCGTCTGCAGCAGCACGTCGCGGTGGCGGATGTGGGCGACCTCGTGCGCGACGATCCCCTCGAGCTCCGCGGGGGAGGCGACGCCCATCAGCCCGACCGAGACCGCGATCCCCGACCCGCCGCCTGCACCTCGGCCCGCCGAGAGCGCGCGGGGGTAGCTGTCGGGCAGCACGTACAGCTTCGGCTTCACGATCCCGGCCGCAAGTGCGAGCCGCTCGACAGTCGAGTGAAGCGCCGGCGCCTCGCCCTGGACGAGCTCGCGCGCACCGAGCATCCCCATCACGATCCGGTCCGCGTACGTGTAGATCGCCGCTGCGAGCAGGACGATCGAGCCGGCGAAGAGGATCGACACGCGGTAGCCCCCGAGCTTCCAACCGAGGGCGCCGAGCAGCAAGCCCACGACCGCCGGGATGGCCCAGCACTTGAAGATGTTGCGGATGATCAGGAAGCGGTCTCGCACCGCGCCCGCCTACGGCTCGTCTTCGGTGGTGTCCGTGTCGTCCTCGGCGAGCCCGCGCGGCGGCCAGTCGGGCTCCGGCGCATCGCAACGGCTCGAGCAGTGCAGTGAGGCGACGTTCTGCAGGGGGATGAGGATGTGCCCGTTCAGCTCGACGTGTGCGACATCCTCGAGGTAGCAGTAGGCGGTGAGCACGCCGTCCTGGTACTCCCCGCCGAAGAGAGCGATCTCGACCTGCTCGCCCTTGTACTTGTTCGTGTAGTCCTCCACGCGGTCCGAGCCTATCCGATAGGCGCCGTGAGCCGGTCGTCGCGGAAATGAACCTCGAGCACGTGGCAGTTCGGCACCGGGTGGTAGGGCAGATCGCTGATCACGTCGTGGATCGAACGGATCGTGCCGCCGTGGGTGACCAGCAGGATCCGCTCGCCGAGGTGCTCGCGCGCAATGCGGATCACCGCCGCCCGAACCCGATCCCCGTGCTGCTCGTGCGTCTCGCCGTCGGGCCGTTTCCCATCGGGGAAGCGCTCCAGGATCTCGGCGCGCGTCAACCCGGACCACGAGCCGACGTCGATCTCGCGCAGGCCGGTGTCGGCCACCACGGGCGCTCCGTGGGGAGCGGCGAGGATCTCGGCGGTCTCGAGGGCGCGCCGCAGGTCCGACGAGTAGACCGCGTCGAAGTCGATGCTGCGCAGCTCTTCGGCCAGCTGCCGCGCCTGCTCGCGACCGGTGTCGTTCAGCGGCGGGTCGGCCCAGCCCTGCCAGCGGCCCTCCCGGTTCCAGTCGGTCTCGCCGTGCCGCGCAACGAGGAGTGTCGTCATCGGGTCGCTACCGTAGCGACCCGTGGATCTGGGTCTCGCAGGCAAAGTCTGTCTCGTCACCGGCTCGACGGCCGGCATCGGCTTCGAGGTCGCGACTCGGCTCGCAGCGGAAGGCGCACATGTCGTCTCCACGGGCCGCCGCGGCGAAGGCCCGGGCGAGCTTCACGTCCAGGCGGACCTGACCGAGCGCGGCGCGGCCGATCGACTCGTCTCGGCGACGACCGAGCGCTTCGGCCGGATCGACGGCCTCGTCAACAACGCCGGCGGCACAGACATCCGCAAGCTCGCTGAGCTGACCGACGACGACTGGCAGCACTCGTTCGAGCTGAACCTGATGACAGCGGTACGGACGACCCGTGCGGCGCTGCCGCACATGAGGTCCGGCGGGGCGATCGTCAACGTGTCGTCGACGGCCGCGAAGCGTCCATCGCTCGGCATGCCGGACTACTCGGTGCTGAAGGCTGCGCTGCTCTCGTTCTCGCGGCTCGTCGCCGACCTGCATGCGGGCGACGGCATCCGCTGCAACGCCGTGACGCCGGGTCCGACGGCGACCGACGCGTGGCTCGGACAAGGCGGGCTCGCCGCCCAGCAGGGCGACCGCGACGAGGTGCTCGCCAAGGTCGCGGCCGGCAGGCCGCTCGGACGCCTCGCCGAGCCCGGCGAGATCGCGGACGTGATCGTGTTCCTCCTGTCTCCCCGGGCCGCGTATGTGACGGGCGCGGCCTGGTCGGTCGACGGGGGAACGGTGCCGATCATCATCTGAGTCTGCAGCTACCGTGGCCTCGTGCCCGACGTTGCCGGGAGAGTTGCGGATGCCTTCGCTGCGCGGATCCGCGCGCAGGAGGAGCGGGCCCTTTCGCCGCTCGCCGTTCGCTCGTACGAGACCGCCGGGCGACCGAGCGACGAGGACGAGTGCAGCGTCCGAACGCCGTTCCAGCGCGACCGCGATCGCATCCTCCACTCGAAGCCGTTCCGGCGCCTGAAGGGGAAGACGCAGGTCTTCATCGACCCGGCGGGCGACCACTACCGCACGCGGATGACCCACACGCTCGAGACGACCGGGATCGCCCGCGTCGTCGCGCGGGCGCTCGGGCTGAATGAGGACTTGACCGAGGCGATCGGCCTCGGCCACGACACCGGCCACCCGCCGTTCGGGCATGCAGGCGAGGCTGCGCTCGACGAGCTGCTGCACGACCAGGGCGGGTTCCGCCACAACGAGCAGTCGGCGCGGATCGCCGAGCAGCTCAACCTGACGCGCGAAGTGATCGACGGGATCCTGACGCACACGGGTCCGCAGGCGCCGACGACGCTCGAGGGCAAGATCGTCCGCATCGTCGATCGCGTCGCGTACATCAATCACGACATCGACGACGCGATCCGCTACGGGATCCTCGAGGAGGACGATCTGCCCCGCGACGAGATCGCGCTGCTCGGGCCGACCGGCGGACAGCGGATCGACACGCTCGTGCACGATCTGGTCGAGCAGTCGGCGTCGGCCGGCGACATCGTTCAGAGCGAGGAGATCGGCGAGGCGATGCTGTCGTTGCGAGCGTTCATGTTCGAGCGCGTCTACCTCGGGCCCGAGACCCGCCTGGAGCACGTCCGCGCCAAGGAGACGATCCGCCGGATTTTCGAGCACGGTGCGTCCGTCGAGTTCATCGCCGGGATGACCGACCGCTTCGCGCTGTCATACGCTGAGCGCCTCTGATGGCCCGCATCAAGGACACGTCGGTGGAAGCAGTGAAGGCGGCGGCCGAGCTCGTCGCCGTCGTCGAGGAGCGCACCTCGCTGCGGAAGCAGGGCGCGCGCCTCGTCGGCCGCTGCCCGTTCCACGAAGAGCGCACGCCGAGCTTCTCCGTCAATCCGAGCCTCGGCCTCTACCACTGCTTCGGCTGCCACCAGGGCGGCGACGTGATCAAGTTCGTCAGAGACACGCAGGGACTCGACTTCGCGGGTGCGATCGAGTGGCTCGCCGAGCGCTTCCGCGTCGAGCTGGAGTACGAGGACGTGTCACCAGAGCAGACGGCGAAGCGCAACCGCCGCGCGCGGCTGCAGGAGCTGCTCGAGGACGCAGCCTCGTATTACGAGCGCGCGCTCTGGGAGACCGAGGTCGGGTCGTTCGCGCGCGACTACCTAAAGGGCCGCGACTTCTCCGAGGAGATCTCGCGTGAGTTCAGGCTCGGCCTCTCGCTCGGCGGGAACTCGCTCGCGCGGAAGGCGATGGCGAAGGGATTCACGAGCGACGAGCTGCTCGCCGCGGGGCTCATGCGCACGCGCGGCGAGGACTACTTCCAGCGTCGGCTCATGTTCCCGCTCACCGACGCGCGCGGACGCGTACTCGGTTTCCAGGCACGCAAGCTGTACGACGACGATCCGCTCCAGGGCAAGTACGTCAACACCCAGGAATCAGAGCTGTTTCACAAGAGCGCGGTCGTCTACGGCCTGGACAAGGCCCGCTCTGCGATCGCGAAGCAGGATCGCGCCTGCGTCGTCGAAGGCAACGCCGACGTGATCGCGCTCCGGCAAGCGGGATTCGAGCCGGTCGTCGCATGCATGGGGACGTCGCTCACGGAGCAGCAGCTCCGTGAGCTCGGACGTCTCACCAAGCGCCTCTGGCTCGCGTTCGACGGCGACGCCGCCGGCGAGTCTGCGGCGTTGCGCGGGATGGAGCTCGCCGTTGCGCAGAAGTTCGCCGTCAACGTCGTTGCGCTGCCGCCCGGGGTCGACCCGGCCGACGACCCCGCCGGCTTCGAGGCGCACCTCCGCGACGCCGACCCGTACGTGGTGTACCGGGTGCGGCTCGAGCTCGAGCACGCCGACGACCGGGAAGCGGGGTTCCGCAAGGCGAAGGAGATCCTCGACGGTTTCCCGGAAGGCCCCGACAAGCTCGCCGCGGCGCGGCTCGTCACCGATCGAATCGGCACGACGGTGCAGTTCCGTACCGGCGCGATCCCTTCGGCGCGCGCGGTTGCGAACACGTCGCGCGTCGTCGACGCGAGCACGCGTCTCGAGCGCAGCGCTCTCGCCGGCGCGCTCGCGTACGACGAGCTCCGGCCGCTCCTGGGGCAGCTGACGCCGGCGCACTTCTACGACCCGCTGCACCGCCAGATACGCGAGCACATTCTCGACGGCACGTCGCTCGACGACGCCGGAGTCGAGCTGCTCGCCGAGCTCGACGCGCGCACGGAGGCAGAGGGCATCGACGCCGCGACCGGCGAGGAGCTGCTCTGGCGGCTGCGCGAGCGAGAGCTACGGCGCGAGCTGCAGGGTGCGGACGTGGCGAGAAGCCGAGAGCTTCAGGAGATGTTGCGGAAGCTGCTCGAGCGCGTGTCGACACTCAGCGGACGCTGAACGCGACGGACGTGCCCTTCCAGTAGCTCCACGGAAGATTGTCGAGCAGCAGATACGAGCCGTGCTCGAGCGAGACGACGAGCGTCGCAGTCTTGCCGGGCCGCACGATCACACTTGCGGCGATCGGCTTGACGACCGCGCGTGACCCGGCGAGGCGCAGTCGCTCCCCGAAGGTCGTGGTGCGCACCAACGTGACCTGGTGAGGGGCTGCGCCGAGGTTGTGAACGACCAGACGCACGACGCCGGCACGAACCGCGCCGGTCGAGGGAACGATGCTCCACTCGGCGACGTCGGCCCGCAGGGTCGTCGTCGGGGCCGAGCCCGCGGTCCCGGACGTCGCGCACACGAGCGCCGACGCAACGATGGCGAGCACGATTGCGAACCTCACCCACTCACTGTGTTGAGATCCCTCGGGCGCGCCCCCACTGACCCGTGGGTGTGATGCTGGCCGGAGGTCCTACAAGACGGTGATGCGGATCTCGCTGTAGGGGAACCAGCCCTCGTCGTCCCGCGGAACCGCGAAGACGTTCGTCGAACCGGCGAACGCGCGAGCGGCAGCGGAGACGGTCGGCTGGTCGGAGGCGAGATCCTCGTCCGATTCGACGTCGGCGGCGGTGATCAGCCCGCCGTGTCCCCGGGCGAGCGCGAGCAGTGCTTCCTGGGCCTGTTCGTACGTCATCGGCTGGATTGTTCCAGACGTTCGTCGCGGCGGGGTTCGGCTGCCCGACCCGGCCAGGCGCTGACCGCACGGGCTCAGAAGCTCCCCGGGTTGGACTCGAACCAACAACCCTTCGGTTAACAGCCGAATGCTCTGCCAATTGAGCTACCGGGGACCAATCGGCGCGCGGCATTGTAGCTACCGTGTTCCGGAATGATTGGTCTGCTCGCCCACGCGGCGCCGATCAACTACAAGTTCCCGCTTCCGATCTGGCTCTACGTGGCGGCCGGTGGTGCCGCCGTCCTCCTCTCGGCACCCGCGGCCGCGCTCGCCGTCACCGAAGGCGACGTGCTCGAGCGGCGTGGACCGGACGTCTACCGGTTGGTTCGCAGGCTCGGCCCCGCCCTGACCCTCGTCGGCGTCGCGCTGACCGTGGTCGCGCTCGCCGGTGGGCTCTTCTCGACGACCGACGAGTCGCAGGAGTTCTTCGAGAACCCGGTGCTCGTCCTGACGTGGGTCGACTTCTGGGTCGGGCTCGGGATCGTGTCGTGGCTCGTCGGCAACGTGTGGGAGCGCGTCTCGCCGCTCAACGTCGCCGGCCGCGCACTCGACCGCGTGCTCGCGCGCAACGGTGTCGAGCCGCTTCGGTACCCGGCCCGGCTCGGGCAGTGGCCGGCGGTCGGCCTACTCCTCGTGTGGTCGTGGATGGAGCTGATCTGGGGGCCGGCGAAGGAACCGCGCCCGTTCGCGGCGATCCTGCTCGCGTACATGATCGCGACGCTGATCGGCTGCGCGGTCTACGGCGCCGAGGCGTGGTTCGCGAACGTGGAGCTCTTCAGCGTGTTCGCGCGTACCCTCTCGCGCTTCTCGCCGCTCGAGCTGCGGCCGTTCTCACCCGAGGACTGGTCGGCGACGCCGCGGGGGGAACGTTCGGCGCGACTTCGGCCGTACGGCGCGGGGCTTCGCACCGATCCTGTGCTGGCGGGCGGCGGCGGCGCGTTCGTCCTCGCTGCGCTCGCGACGGTCGTCTTCGACGGCTGGTCGCAGACAGACCGCTTCGGCGGCTTCCAGCAGTGGTTCTGGGAGCGCTGGTCGTTCCTCGCACATCACGTCGACGTGCTGCAGACGCTCTCGATGGTCGCCGTCGTCGCGATCTTCGTCTCGGCGTACCTCCTGATCACCCGCAGGCAAGCCCAGCGGCTCGCGACGACGCTCATCCCTATCGCCGGGGTCTACTTCGCGGCGCATTACTTCGCATACCTCCTGATCGCCGGTCAGAACACCCCCGCGGTGATCGTCGACCCGTTCGGCCACAGCTGGAACCCGCTCGGCTGGGGCGAGTACGCGACCACGAAAGCGGTCGCGCCGGCAGGCGTCGTCTGGTGGATCCAGGTGCTGCTGATCGTGTTCGGCCATGTCGTCGCGGTGTTCGCGGCGCACCGGATGGCGTTGCGCTCGACGACCCGGGCGCGCGCGCTCGTCATGCAGCTGCCGCTGGTCGGCCTGATGGTCTCCTACACGGTCGCCGGGCTCTGGGTGCTCGCCCAGCAGATCAAGGTGTGACGACGACGTGGACCCTCACCTCGTGCTGAGGTGAGCCGTCCTTCGCCGACGGCGAGAACGCACGCACGACGAGCCCGCCTGCGGTGGCATGCATCGTGACGTCGAACGTCCCGCGGGCCGGTGCGCCTTCGGATGCGGTGACCGTCTTCCGCTCGACGGTCTTGCCGCCCCGCACGGTCTGTACGACGAGCGTCGCGTCGAAGACACTAGCCGTCCCGCTGACGTGGAACGTGGATGAGACGCGCTCGCCGTGCGCGGGCCGCACGACGACGATCGGCGCCGGAGCGGTGGCCGTCGGCGTGGACGAGCCGCCGCAGCCGCCCGCCGTGAGTGCGCCGGCGACGAGCAGGGAGGCGCAGGCCTTCACGTCTGACGATTCGGGCGGACGGCCGTCTATCCTGTCGTCAGTGAGCGTGATCGCCCTCGTCCTGCTCGCTGCGGCCGTCCTGCTGCTTGCGGCAGCGGAGTGGCCGCGCCTCGCCCGGCGCGGGGTGCTGCCGCAGCGGAAGCCGCGCCCCAAGAAGCGGCACCTGCGCGTGGTCGAGCCTGAACCCGAGCACGATCCCGACGAGTTCCAGCGGTCGGTCGAACGTGACCTCGCGAACCTCCCGACGTACGACCCGCGCGCGAACCGCGACTAGGCGCCGCGAGCGGGAACGCTCATCGCACGGTGACGGTCGCGCGCAGCGTCGCCGTGTTGGGAAGGATCTTCGCGACGTCTTCGGTGTTCTTCGTCTCCTGATAGTCCGCGACGCTGAGGACGAGGAGATGGCGGCCCTTGGTCGCCGCGATGCGAACCGTCCCGGAGCCGAATCGTGTGCCGACGCGCTTCCCGTCGAGTGTCGCCGTGATCGAGCTGGAATCGACTCCGGAGCCTGCGTCCGTCGCGGCGACGACGATCGAGCCGCGCGCCGAGAGCAGCTTGAGCTTCGGCGGAGTGACGTCGTTCACCCAGTACCGGAAGGTGAAGGGCCTGCCGCCCGCGTTCGTGCTGTCGAAGACCACGTCGTACGTGCCGCCGGCTGGAAGGATGACCGCCGCGATTCGTCGGCGTGCGCCGTCGCTCCTTCGGTACGGGTTGGAGTCGAGCGGCATCGCGGTGTAGCCCGCGAGCCGGTCCTCCGAGCCGCCGAGTGTGATGTGCGGGTACACGTTCCCCGTGAGGACGGCGACGCCGGCGTTCGCCGCGCCGGCGGGAATGCGGACCCGGTACACCCGCTCCGGCCCGGGGTACGCGTCGTCGCCGCCGGTCGGGTACCGGTAGCGCGACACCAGCGCCGCTCCGCCCGCGGTCGTTCCCTTGTGGATGCCCGGGGTCAGCGGCAGCGTCTTCTCATGCGAGAGCTTCGGGGCGGTCGTCAGGAACCAGAACGGGATGCGTCGTACGTCGGTCCCGTGCGTCAAGACGACGTAGCCGCTCTCGTCGCCGGTTGCCGTCGCGCCGGTTGCGGTGACCGTCAGCTGCCCCGGCACCGTCACGGTCGGGGAGGCGGTGACAGGGCCGGTGCCGCCCTGCGTCACGACACTGACCGTCCAGTCGCCGGCGCCTCCACCCGCGTCGAGCAGCGACACCGCGCGCGTCGCGGTTGCACCCGGCGCGAGGGCGCCGAACGAGAGGCCCGTCGGTGCGGCGAAGAGGAGCGGCACGTCCGCGCGCGACAGGTTGATCGCGCCGCCGCCGTCGCGCGTGACGGGTACTCCGGCGACCGGGTCACCGCTCTGCTCGAGCGCGGACTTGATCTCCGCGACCGTCCACGTGGGATGCCGTTCCTTCAGTAACGCTGCAGCGCCCGAGACGGCGGGCGTCGCCATGCTCGTGCCGCTGAGAGTGCCGAACAGGCCGCCCTGGTTCGACGGCAGCGACGAGATGACGTCGACGCCGGGTGCGGCGACGTCCGGCTTCATCTGGAGCGACAGCGGCGTCGGCCCTGCCGACGAGAAGTCGGCGATCTGGTTGCGCGACGTGACGGCGGCGACCGTGATCGCGTCGGGCGCATTCCCGGGCGAGGAGACCGATCCGTAGCGGAACTCGTCGAAGTCGTTCCCCGCTGCGATTACCGGGACGACCCCGGCGGCCGCGGCGCCTTCGAGCGCCTTCACCACGAGATCGCGCGACGGCTCGACCTCGGGCTCGCCGAGCGAGAGGTTGATCACGTTCATCCCGTCTGCGACCGCTGCCTCGATCGCGGCCGCGAGCTCGGCGCTGTTGCCGTCGAGACCGAAGCCGGGCGTCGGGGTGGTGAGCGCCTTGTAGTTGCCGATGTACGCGTTCGGCGCGACACCCGAGAGGGTGTCGGGACCGTCCTGGATGCCGTGCACGCCGGCCGCGATTCCGGCGACGTGCGTCGCATGGAACGAATACTCGGGGTCGAACGGTGC
>DASXDB010000264.1:0-3912 GCA_036490895.1 Gaiellaceae bacterium | reverse complement strand
CACTACCACCGGCCGGACATCCTCTCGCTCACCGTGACGCCGGGGAGATGAGCGAGACCGCTCTCGTCGTCGGCGCCGGAGTGACCGGCTCGGCGGTCGCGCGCGAGCTCGCGCGGCGCGGCTTCGACGTCACGCTCGCAGAGCAGTACGCGCCCGGCACCGTGCGTTCCGCGTCGGGCGGCGACACACGCTTGCTGCGCGCCGCCCACGGCGAAGGCGAGTGGTACACGCGCCTCGCCTGGCGTGCCCGCGAGCTGTGGCTGCAGCTGCAGGAGGAGCACCACACGCGGCTCTGGGAGCCCACCGGTCTTGCCTGGTTTGCACATCGCGACGACGGCTTCGAGGCCCGCAGCGTCCCCGTCCTCGAAGCGGCCGGGATCCCGCAGGAGTGGCGCACGCCGGCTGAAGCCGCAGCGCTCTTTCCGTCGCTCGGCCTCGACGGCCTGCACGCCGTGCTCTGGGAGCCCGACGCCGGCGTCCTCCACGCCCGCCGCGCGACGCAGCTCCTCGTGGCGGACGCCGAGCGGCTCGGGGCGCGCACCGTCGCCGGGCACGTCGCACCCGACGACGAGCCCGATGCGGACGTCGTCGTCTGGGCCTGCGGGGCCTGGCTGCCGGCGCTCTTCCCCGACGAGATCGAGGTGCGCGTCGAGCGGCGCGACGTGTTCTTCCTGGGCGGCGACGCCTCCTGGCGGGACGCACCGGGCTGGGTCGAGTACGACGGCGGCTTCTACGGGCACGGTGACGTCGGCGGGCTCGGAGTGAAGATCGCGCCCGACCTCTCGAGCGACGAGATCGATCCCGATACGCTCGACCGCCTCGCGCTCCCCGAGCGCAGCGCGGCCGCGCGCGAGTTCACCGCGCGGCGTTTCCCCACGCTCGCCGGCGCGCCCGTCGTCGGCGCCCGCGTCTGCCAGTACGACCTCTCGTCCGACAGCCACTTCGTGTTCGGGCGCCACCCCGACCGGCCGACCTGGTGGCTCTTCGGCGGCGGCTCCGGGCACGGCTTCAAGCACGGCCCGGCGCTCGCGGAGTACATCGCCGACTGCGTCGAGGAGCGGCGCCGGCCGGAGCCGTTGCACGCGCTCGGCGCGCGCACCGGCGACGCCGGGCTCCGAACGAAGTCGTACTAGCGGCCGCGCGCCTCGAACGCGAGCAGCAGCTTCCGCAGGAGCGCGTTCAGCTCGACCTGCTCGTCCTTGGAGAGCGCCGAGGCGAAGAACGACTCCTTCCGGCCCTGCACCTCGATCGCCGATTCCCACGCGGCCCGCCCCTCGGCCGTCAGCTCGACGAGGACGCCGCGCCGGTCACCGGGGTCGGGAAGCCGGTTCAGGAAGCCGAGCGACTCGAGCCGGTCGAGCCGGCTCGTCACCGCTCCCGACGACAGCTCGAGGTCGCGCGCGAGCGCGCCGGGCGAGCTCAGCTTGCCCGGCTTCCGGAGCGACAGCGAGGTCAGGACACCCCAGTCCTCGGGCGTCAGGTCGTAGTCGACGAGCGTCTCCTTGAGCGCGCTCCTGACGCGCTTGTTGATGCTGCCGATGCGGTCGACGATCCCCTCGACCTCGAGATCGAGCCGTGCACCCGAGTCGTCGAGCCGCGCCAGCAGCTGATCGACGTGGTCTTCAGGCACGTGCACAGTTTGACATCGAATCTCTTGACGTCAAGAGTACCAACTGCTAGTCTCTCGATATCGAGATATTCGACGCAGAGAGAGGAGACATATGCGTCTCTCAGACCCCGTCTTCACCAAGCTCATGACCGACGCGCACATCGAGCAGCTGCGCGGTCGCCGGATCCGCCGGCGACCGCGGTCGGCCCGCTCGAACTAGCCCGGGCGGTCACTCCGGCCAGAACCCGTCCACGGTCTCGGCGTCCCCGCTCGGATCGTCGACGCGCATCGACACGATCACGATCTCGGCGTCCTCAGGCTCGTCGTTCCACACGCCCCGCACCGTGCCCGGTGGGATCCGGACGGCCTGATGACGCCCGAGCTCGACGATCTCGTCGCCGAACTTGCACTGGAGCTTCCCGCTGATCACGAAGATCAGCTCTTCCTGGGTCCTGTGCCGGTGCCCGTAGGAGCCCTTGCTCCCCGTGTGCTGCGGCATGCGCCGGTAGGTCAGCGCAACCTGCTCGGCGCCGATCGCATACGTGATGCCGCGCATCTCGCCCGGATAGTCACCCAGCCAGTCGTCGACGTCCTCGAGCGAAACGATCTGGTACTCCGCCATGCTCCGCCACCCTTTCTCTCTCTGCGAGTATCGAACACCTGCCCAGCGCGCCCCGCAACCGGCTCGTGCTCGTCGCGTGCATTCTCGGATCCGTCATCGTCTTCGTCGACTCGACGGTCGTCAACGTTGCGCTTCCGGCAATGCAGAGAGACCTGGGGGGCGGGCTCGCGTTACAGCAGTGGGTCGTCGACGCCTACCTCCTGACGCTCGGCTCGCTGCTTCTCGTCGGCGGCTCGCTCGGCGATCTCTTCGGTGCCCGCCGGCTGTTCCTGATCGGCATCGTCACGTTCGGGATCACCTCGATCGCGTGTGCGGCGGCGCCCGACGGCAACACGCTGATCGTCGCCCGGGGGTTCCAGGGGGTCGCGGGGGCCATCCTCACACCGGCGGGCCTCGCGGTGATCGCCGCGACGTTCTCGGGAGAGGCGCGCGGTGCGGCGATCGGCCAGTGGACGTCGTGGACCGGCGTCGCGTTCGTGATCGGCCCGCTCGTCGGCGGCTGGCTCGTGACGCACGCGTCGTGGCGCTGGGTGTTCATCGTCAACGTGCCGTTCGCGATCGCGACCGCCGCGCTCGTCGCCTACGCGGTCCCCAAACGGCCGCCGCCGGAGACGAAGCCCCGCGTCGACGTCGTCGGCGCGTTGCTGTGCGTCCTCGGGCTCGGCGGGCCGGTCTTCGCCCTGATTGAGGAGCCGCGCCGCGGGTGGGGCTCCCCGGCGATCTTCGTGCCGCTCATCGCCGGCATCGCGTTGTTCGCCGCCTTCGTCTGGTGGGAGCAGCGCGCCCCCAAGCCGATGCTTCCGCTCGGCCTGTTCGCACAGCGCAACTTCACCTTCGCGAACATCGAGACGCTGACGGTCTACGCAGGGCTCTCGACGCTCACGTTCTTCCTCGTGCTCTTCGTGCAACAACTCGCCGGGTATTCGGCACTGAAGTCCGGCTTGGCGCTTCTGCCGATCACCGTCGTCATGTTCTTCCTGTCGCCGCGCGTCGGGCGGCTGTCGATGCGCCTCGGCCCGCGTGTGTTCATGGGCGGCGGGCCGCTCATCGCCGCGGCGGCGCTGGCGGCGCTCGTCCGCCTGAAGCCCGGCTTCGACTACTGGACGGAGCTCCTCCCACCACTGCTCGTGTTCTCGGTGGGCCTGTCGCTGATCGTCGCGCCGTTGACGGCCACGGTGCTGGCCGACGCGCGTGAGAGCGACGCCGGGATCGCGAGCGGCGTCAACAACGCCGTCGCCCGCGTCGCCGGCCTGCTCGGGATCGCCGTCGTCGGCGCGTCGGTCGCCGGCAGCGGCAACACGCTCGACATGTCAGGGTTCCGGATCGCGATGTGGATCACCGTCGGGCTGATCTGCGCAGGCGGGTTCATCGGGTTAGCGGGGATTCGGAATGCCAGAAGCAGCTGAGATCGTCTTCGACCACGTCACGAAGAGGTACGCAGGCCGGGACGCGGCCGCGGTCGACGACCTGTCGCTCGAGATCCCCGCCGGCTCGTTCTGTGTGCTGGTCGGGCCCTCGGGCGGCGGCAAGACGACCGCGCTCAAGATGGTCAACAGGCTGATCCCGTTCGACTCGGGCGCGATCAGGATCGACGGCCGGAACATCGAGCAGCTGCCGCTCACCGAGCTGCGCCGCGGCATCGGCTACGTGATCCAGCAGATCGGGCTGTTCCCGCACATGA
>DASXDB010000263.1:0-14270 GCA_036490895.1 Gaiellaceae bacterium | reverse complement strand
CGCGGCACGAGCGAACGGCAGCACCGTTGCGAGCGCCGACACGGCCGCATACGGATCGGCAAGCGTCGTGATGACGTGAATTGCCACGAACACGACCGACAACAGCGAGAGGCTGCGGTGAAGCGCCGGGGTGACGAAGCGCGCTTGGCGGCCGAGCCGCCAGCGGTTCGAACTGGCGATGCCGAGGGCCATCACGGCCGTCAGGAGTACCAGCGAGACCACACCTGACGACCGAAGGAGATACCAGTCGGCGTTGGCCTTGGCCATCACGACCCACCCGATTGGGCGACGGGAGGCGCTGTGGAGGCGGTGACGGCCGCGGCCTGCGCCGCTGCGGCAGCCGCCGCCTTTGCTGCCGCGGCGGCTTTCGCTACTGCGGCTGCCTTGGTCGCTGCAGTTGCGGTCGCAGCCGCCTTCTCGGCCGCCGCTGCCTTGTCGGCCGCCGCCTTCGCAGAAGCAGCCGCCGTCGTCGCCGTTGCGTTCTGCGACGACGCGACAGTCGTTGCGCTCGTGTGCGACCGCGCTTCGATGCCGATCACACCGGCAAGTCCTGCGGCGATCGCCGCACCGCCGACCGCCGCGCCACGCGTCACGCGACGCACGAAGCGGTCGCCGCTCGCACGCGTAGCGTTCTCGCGCTTCATGACGCCACCTGCTCCGGCCATCCGCCGACCGCGACGACGTCGCCGTCCACACGAACGAGGCGCGCGGCCAACCCGCGCTCCTCGAGCCACGCGGGCGCGGTGGCGCCCATGACGATCGCCGCCGTCGCAGCGGTGTTCGCTGCCAGACACGTGTCGGCGGCAACGCTGACTGTCCGCCAGACGCCGCGTGCCGGCGCGCCGGTCCGTGGATCGATGATGTGGTGCATCTCGACGTTCCCGGAGCGCCACCTCCGCACGGTGATGCTCGAAGTGGCAAGGCCGCCGTCGCGAATGCTCACGACCTGCCCCACGCCGTCGTGGGCGCGGGAGTCGTCGGTGACGAGGATCGGCCACCCTCCATCGGGTGAGAGGCCGGCGCACGCAATGTCTCCACCGAGCGAGACCAGGACCGACGAACGGGTCGCTGCGTAGATCGTGTGTGCGATGCGGTCGGACGCGAACGCCTTCGCGGTCGCGCCGAGATCCAGTTCTCCGCCGCGCCGAAGGCGGATCCTGGAGGAGCTGCGGTCGACCGCCACGGTGCGCCAGCCGGAGGCGGGGCGCAGCTCGAACGTCGGCGTCAGGCCCCGCACAATGACGTCGAAGTCGCGGTCGTAGCCGAGTGCCTGCATCGCGCCGCCCATGGTCGGGTCGACGAGACCGTCTGTGGTCTCCGCCGACATCAGCGCCACCTCGACCGCGTCGAGAAGGAGCCGCGACACGACGCCCTCGCCCGTGCGATTCACGCGCGCCAGCTCCGAGTCCTCACGGAAACGGCTGCACGCCTCGTCGAGCGCGGCGACCTCGGCCCGAGCGACAGCCACCGCGTCCTCGAGCACACGCTCATCGGTGACTGTGACCTGGTTTGCGACCCCGATCGCATCGAATGTGGCGGAAAAGACGTTCATGCGTGCAGCATCGCCGCGGTCGCTGGCACTCCTCTGTGGGCTTCCTGGGAACCACCTGAGAAACGGCTGCCCCGGGCCGCAGGGCGGCGCAACCCGATCCGAATCGCGAACGCGCCGTTCTTCGTTGTTGAAGGCGATGTATCGCTATCGCCTGCTCGACCAGGTGACTGGGGCTGACCTTGGCCCTTTTGTGTCGACGCGTCTGGCGTTCGAGCCGGGCGAGACGCTGAGTCGGGCCTCCGGCGAGCGGTTCGAGCTCGTCAACGTCGTTGAGCCGGAGAACGAGAATTTCCGCGCCTACCTAATCGTGCGCCGGCTCTGACGGTCGCCGGCCGGCGCCTTTACCTGCAAATTGCACCCGCACCATCGGTGCGCCCGACAATTCGTCGGAGATGAAGACGCTCACGATCAAGGCGAGGACGCTGGAGTCTGCGCGCGGCTTTCTCGCCGGGCTGGCGAGCTTCGACGCCGAGCTTCATGAGGCAGACGACGGCAGCTACCTGGTCGAGATCACGTTGAGCGGCCCCGATTGCGAGATCGTCTCCGTCCTCAACGCCCTCGAGGACTTCGTCACGAACCGTGTCCGAGAGCCGGCAGAGGTCGGATTGGCCGGCCGCACGTACACGTTGCACCCGGCCGATCGCACGCGGCTCTCGGTCGGAGCAGCGCCTGCCTGAGACTCTGCACGCGGTCTGACCGCAAATCTCTACCGGGGGATGCCTACCGGTATTCCGGGTTTGCGAAGTCGAAGCGACAGCCGGCCTCCCAGAGCGCCCGCTGGTTGCCGTGTGCGGGCATGCCGCCGGCATCTCTGAGCAGTCGCGCCAGGTGGAGGAGGTTCCACGTCATGAAGGTCGTGTTGCGGTTGGTGAAGTCGTTCTCGGGGCCGCCCGATCCTTCATCCAGATACGAGGGGCCGGGACCGGCCTCGCCGATCCAGCCGGCGTCCGCCTGCGGTGGAATGCGTACTGACCGTGCTCGTTCAGCTGCGAAGAGTTTCCGTAGAGCCGTTCGATCACCCGGGTGCAGACAGACGACTTCTCGCCGAGCCAGATCGGCGAACCGAGAACCAGGATGTCCGCCCCTGCACGCGCTCGTACAGCTCCGGCCACGCATCGGTCGCGGCGCCGTGCTCGCGCATGTCCGGATAGACACCAGGCGCGATCGGATGGTCGACCGGACGGAACTGGTCGACCGCAACGCCGTTGGCTTCCATGATCGCGATCGAGAGATCCATCAGCCCGGCCGTGTTCGAGGCGGAAGGAGACGGCTTCAACGTGCAGTTCACGAACAGGGCCCGCAGGTCCGCGAAATCCCAGACGCTCGTGGTGCATAGGTCGCGTTGCCGCTCGGACAGGTTCACAGTTCGGGCACTCCTTCGGTCAAGGGGACTCGTCACCGCATCCGATCATCATCGGGTCGACTTCGTTACGGTCGGGGCAGCGGCCACGACGACCAGCGCTCGGGGCGCATCCAGGCGGTGACGCGACCGCGGTCGCGTGTGCCGAACGGCTTCCCGGTGTAGCGGAGAGCCAGGCGATCGATGTCGCGCAAACCGTCGTCCGGCTCGATCGACTCGATGCGCCCGAGCAACGTCACCTGGTCGGCGGCGTCGCCGTCGACGAGGATCGTGATCGACACGCGTGGGTTCTCGCGCATGTGACGAAGCCGCGCGCGCGATTCGTCCATATTCAGCAGGACGCGACCTCCCTCCCAGTCGTACCAGGTCGCTGCGGTGTGCGGCGATCCGTCCGGACGAACGGTGCCGACGACAGCCGGGCTCGGCCGAGCGACCAACAGGTCGAGATCACGCGGCAACGGCATCCGCGGCATCGGATCAGGAGCCTTCGTCTCGCTCGCGTGCGGACCGCATCACCTCTCAACCATAGGGATGACGCGACGGGAGCGATCGAGGGGCCGGCGTCGAGTCGCCGGCCCCTCCGGTCACCTCTAGTGATGTTGGCCGAAGCTCTCCACCGAGAGCACGCCGTAGCTCTTGTCGAGGATCACGGTGACGTGCGATCCGTCGGTCTTCGTCACATGCACCTCGTAGGAAGCAGCGCTGTTGCTGCTGTCGTTCTCCGTCGTCGCGAAGTCGGCGGTGCCGCCGACCTTCGCGACCGCGGCAGCCTTCGCCTTGGCGGCGACATCGCCGGTGAGCGGCGTCTCGCCGGACCCGCCGGACCAACCGCCGTGACCGCGGCCGAACCCACCGGGGCCGTGACCTTGCCGCCCGCTCTCGACCGTGAGAACGGCGTAGTTCTTGTCGAGGATCACGGTGACGTGCGATCCGTCGGTCTTCGTCACATGCACCTCGTAGAGGGCAGCGCTGTTACTGCTGTCGTTCTCCGTCGTCGCTGAGTCGGCGGTGCCGCCGACCTTCGCGATCGCCGCCGCCTTCGCCTTGGCGGCGACGTCACCGGTGAGCGGTGTCTCGGGCGTGTGGCCGGCCCGGTTGGCCGGGGCAGCCGTGGTGGTCGTGGGGGTCGTTGTCTTCGAGCTTCCGCCGGCCGCGACGGCGGCCCCGATGAGGCCGCACACGGCGATCGCCGCGACGCCGATCCAGGTTCTCCAGAGCTTCGTGGTCATTCGTGTCCTTTCCCGTCGTCGTCCTGGCGTCCATGACACCAGCCGAATCTGGGAAAGCGGTACGAATGTCCTGAGCGCGTCCGCGTCACGAGCTCAGGTCGTAGACCGTGGTCCCGCCCATCGTGCTCGCGGTGAAAGCCGATGCGACCCAGGTGCCGATCTCGTCGCTGCCGCCGCGGCCGCCGAAGCCGCCACCGCCCACGCCTCCGCCGGCGACGTAGTAGTGGACCTTTCCCGCTGCGACGAGCTGCTTGAAGCGGGCGAGCGTGATCGCGTTGTCGCCTCCGGTGAACCCGCCGATCGCCATCACGGCCTTGCCGGTCGCGAGCTCGAGCGGAGCGGCGGTCATCGACGATGACGTGGCCGCCGCCCACGTGTAGGTCGACGGGCTGGCCTTCAGCAGCTGGGCGAGCGCGCTGCTCGTCGCGCCCGAACCGCCGGGACCGCCAAGGCCCGCGCCTCTGCCGAAGCCGCCCGCTCCTTGCACGCCGGGGCCGGCGCTGACGGTCGAGCCGGTGGCGGCGGTCGAGATCGTGCTGAGCGTGTAGGCGGTCGGGCCGGCGAGGCCGGCGAACAGGGCAACGGCTGCGATCGCGACGGCCAACCGTCCCCGCAGCGTCGGCGCCGCCAGCAGGGCGGCGGCGGCGGCGAGCCCGCCCACGAGGATCACGACTCTCAGTTCGGAATGCCACGTCGGCGTCCGGTCGAGCAGACGATACGACCACGCGGCCGTCGCCGTCACGGTCGACCCGAGCAAGATCCGTGCGACGAGCTGCTCACGGAAGCGCCACAGCTCCACCATCCCCACACCGACGAGCACGGCGATCGAAGGCGCCAGCGTGTTGGTGTAGTACTGATGCATCCCGCCGCTCATGTAGCTGTAGACGAGCGCGCTCACGACGAACCACCCGCCCCAGAGAAGAAGCGCGCCGCGGGTGCGGTCGCTGCTCGGGCGACGCCATGTCCAGACGAGGCCGGACCCGATCACGACGAGCGCTGCCGGGACGAGCCAGCTGATCTGGCCGCCGAGCTGCGCGTTGAAGAGTCGCAGGATGCCGGGCAGGCCGCTGAAGTTTGCGCCTCCCCCGCCTCCGGTCGTGCCGCCTTCGATCCGACCGAGGCCGTTGTAGCCCCAGATCAGGTCGAGGACGCTGTTGTTCGTGGAGCCGCCGATGTACGGGCGCGACCCCGCGGGCCAGAGCACGACGAGCGCGACCCACCAGCCGCCCGCGGCGACGAGCGCGAGGCCTGCGGTCAAGACCTGCCACACGCGCCGGCGCAGAGGAGTCGGCGCCGCGACCAGGTAGACGAGCACGAACGCAGGCAGCACCAGAAAGGCCTGCATCATCTTCGTCAGGAACGCGAGCCCGATCGCACCACCCGCGAGGGCGAGCCATGCGGTCGACGCCCGTTCGAGTGCACGCGTGACGGCATAGCCGGCAACGACGAGCAGCAGGACGAGAAGCGCGTCGGGATTGTCGAAGCGGAACATGAGTGCCGCTACAGGTGTCAGCGCGAGGATGAGTCCCGACAACAACGCGGCGGGCGCCGAGAACCAGCGCCGGACCGTTGCGTACAGGAGCGCGACCGCCGCGACGCCCTCGAGCGCCTGCGGCATCAGCAGGCTGAAGCTCGAGAATCCGAAGAGCCTGCCGGACAGCTCCATCACCCACAGCGCCGCCGGTGGCTTGTCGACGGTGATGTAGTTGGACGAGTCGAGCGACCCGAAGAGAAATGCCTTCCAGCTCTGCGTTCCCGACTTGACGGCCGCGGCGTAGAAGTCGTTCGCGTACCCGAGGCGCGTCAGGCCCCAGAAGTAGAGAAGGGCAGTGACGACGAGAAGCCCCGCGAGCGGAGCGTGCGGACGCAGGCGCTCGAGCGCAGCGGTGTGTCCGGAACCGCCGGTCCTGCGAGCGGCCGGCCAGGCGGCCTCATGCTGTGTGGAGGTCACTGGTGGGGTTCCTTTCGCGTTCGAGAGTGAGTGGAAGGCGGCGGCGCAGGAGGAGCCGCCAGACACCGCGAAGGTCGGCCGCCGCGGTGGCGACGAGGTCGACGCGCGAGTCGGGGTCGTCGACCCAGTCGACGGGTACTTCGTGGATGCGGAGGCCGGCACGCTCTGCGAGGACGAGGAGCTCGGTGTCGAAGAACCACGCCTCGTCCTCGACGAGCGGCAGGAGGTCTGCGAGCGCGTCTCGCCGCACGGCCTTGAAGCCGCACTGGGCGTCCGAGAAGCGGACTCTGAGGACGGCGTGCAGGATCCGGTTGTACGTGCGCGAGATGAGCTCGCGCTTGAGCCCGCGCTGCACGCGCGAGGAGTGTGCAAGCCGCGTGCCGATCGCGACGTCGCTGTGCCCCGAGAGGAGCGGCGCGACCAACGGGAGCAGCGCATCGAGATCCGTGGAGAGATCGACGTCCATGTACGCCACGACGTCGGCGTCGCTCCGCGACCAGGCGGCGCGAAGCGCGCGTCCACGACCCTTCTTCGCGAGGTGGAGAACGGCGACGTCGGGCAGCTCGGCGGCGAGTGTCGCTGCGATCTGTGCCGTCCCGTCGCTGCTCGCGTTGTCCGCGATCGTGATCCGCGAGGAGAACGGAAACGTGCTGGTCAGGTAGGCGTGGAGGCGCGTCACGCTACGCGCGACATCGGCTTCTTCGTTGTGGACCGGAACGACGATTTCGACGATTGAGCTCTTCATGTCTCCAGCATCGACGCGCCGCCTGCGACGCAGCTGCAGGCCCGCTGAGGAACAGCTGTGGAACGTGAGGCGGCGATTCGCCGCGAACGAAAGGCCGGTCGAACCGGCGACGGCGATGAGATACGCGGTCGCCCCGCCGGCGATCGTGCTCGCGAGCACGGCGTACAGCGCCGTCGTCACAGGGAGCGCGCCGCCCTGCACCAGCACGTAGCGCAGGCGCGCATCGTGCGTGTCTCGGGCGGCGAATGTCCAGCGGCGGTTCCAGTGGTACCCGTTTGCGGCGCCGACGAGGAACGCGGCCGAGGACGCCGGCGTCCCGGGGACAGAGACGCGCGTCAGGAGCCGGAACACGGCCAGGCTCAGCAGCGTGTTGCCGACACCGACGATCGCGAACCTGAGGAGCTGCCGGACGAGCACGTCTCAACGAAAGCTGCGCCGCCTAAGGCGACGCTCTCAGCGCGATGTGAAGCCGCTGTGCGTCAGTCGGCCGGAAAGCCGGGTGTACGAAGCGAGCGCCCGTCCTCGAGCAGGGCCAGCGCCTCGTAGCCGCGCAGGCGGGCGGTCCAGGCGGGCCCGTCCAGGCCCATCGCGAACGCAGCGGTTGCGTACGCATCCGCCGTCGCGAGATCCGGGCCGGTGATCGTCACCGAGAGGACACCCAGAGGCGGACGCCGCGTGTGGGGGTCGAACACGTGGTCGCCGCGGAGGTACGCGCCCGACGTCGCGACAGCGAGGTCGCTGCCGCACACGACCGCGGCGACCCGCTCGCGCTCCTCCGGGTGCAGGATGCCCACGCGCCAGCTCTCCGCCGGCAGCGCACCGCCGCGGAGACGGATGTCGCCGCCGGCGTTGACGGCGTAGTTCAGCCAGCCGAGCTCGTCGGCGAGCGCCGCGGCCCGGTCGACCGACCAGCCCTTGACGAGCCCGGACGGATCGGCGTAGTCCGCACGCTTCGCCCGCACGTCGAAGTACCCGCGGGTCTCGCGTCGTAGCTCCTCGCACCGAGCGAACACGTCGCGAACGTCCGGGTGCGCGTCGGCGAGCGCGAGCTCGCCGCGGTTCAGCCTGCTGACGTCGCTGGCGGGAAGGTAGGTGCTGAACGTCTCGTCGACCCGGCGGAACAAGTCGAAGAGCGGATCCAGGGCAGCCGCGTCGTCGACGTCCCGGACGTCTACGACGATCGGCATGCCCATCACGTGCTCGACCCGCACGACACCGGCGACATCCCGGAGGGCGCTCACGGCTACCAGGCCTTCGCCTTCAGGATCGCGGACTGGAGCGACTGGTCGAACGCCTGGCTTGTGTCGGTCGCGCCGGAGACGAGGTCGATCGCCGTGCTCTGCGCCTTGGTGGTCTCCTGGATCAGGAGCGGCAACGCCTGCTGGTTGATGAAGATCGAGCGGTCGGTGTGATTCGGATAGACGGGCACCTTCACGGCGGTGATCTTCCGCTTGACGGTCTTCTTCTTCGTGGTCAGGTTCGTGGTGGTCGTCTTCTTGACGACGATCGTGACGACGACGTTGCCCCAACGGTCGGCGCTGCCGGCGACGCCGGTGAACGACTTGATCGCGGTGACGACCTTCGTCTTCGCGGTCGCAGACTGCGACGTGGCCGCGGCCCAGGCGTTCACGTTGGGCAGGGCGAGCGCCGCGGCGCCGAAAACGGCTGCGGTTGTTCTACGCATCTGATCTCTCCTTCTTCGTCGAGGGTCTAGGTGAGGGCAAAGCGCTCGAGGTGGACATTTCGGCGAGGCACGCCGGCCGCGCGGAGATTGCTGCCGATGGCGTCCGTCATCGCCGGCGGCCCGCAGAGGTAGACGTAGCGGTCGGCGGCGTCGGGGACGAGTTCGCGCAGGTGGTCCGGCGAGAGCAGCCGGGCGCCCTCGCCGCGGTGGTCGCCGACGACGTAGTGGATGTCGATGTCGCGGCGGCGCGCGAGCTCGTCGAGCTCGTCCCTGAAGATCAGATCCGCCTCGGTGAGCGCGCGGTAGACGACAACGACGTCGCCGCGGATCCGATCGAGCATCGACCGGATCGGCGTGATCCCGATTCCTCCGGCGATCATCAACACCTTGTCGCGGCGGCGCCGCGAGTCGGTGAACGTGCCGAACGGCCCCTCGGCGAGCACGAACGTTCCCGGGCGCACGCCGTCGAGGCGGGCCGTGTGATCGCCGAGCGCCTTGACCGTGATCCGGAGCGAGCTCCCGTCGGGCGCAGCGGAGAGGGAGAACGGGTGCGCCGACCACATCCGGCGACGGTCGAGAAACCGCCAGAGAAAGAACTGGCCGGGCTCGGCACGCAGCCGGTCGAGGTTGCAGCCGACGATGCGGAGCGACACGACCCCGGGCGCCTCCGCCAGCACCTCGGCCACCCGTAGCCGGTGCCGAAGGAACTGCACGCCGGGAGCGACGAAGCGGAACAGGACGAGCACGGCGAGCGTCGCCACGTAGAGGCCGCGCCAGTAGTCGGCCGCGGTGCGGTCGAGCACGAGCTCGTTCCCGGTCGGGATCTCGTGGAACCACGAGAGCGCGATCCCGGCATACGCGAGCAGGTGCACGGCGTACCACCACTCGTACGAGAGCCGCCGCCTGACGATCACGATCGACGTCGCGACGACGCCGAGCAGCATCGCCGTGCCGATCGTCGCGGTGATCATCCCCGGATAGACGCCCCCGCCGAGCATCGTCGTGACTTCCTTCGTGATCGGCAGCTTGTCCATCAACGCGTAGCCCCAGACCGTGAAGACCACATGGGCGACGACGAGGTCGATGCACGCATGGCCGTTCCACCGGTGCCAGACGCTCAGCCGGTCGAAGCCGACCCACCGCTCGAGCGCCGGCAGGCGCGCGAGCAGGATCACCTGCAAAAGCGCGAGGTAGGCCGACAGAAGACCGGTGATCCGTCCGATGCTCGTGAGGAGCTCGCCCGTCGAGTGCGGGTGCAGGTTGCCTCCGTGCACCCACAGCCAGACGACGACGCCGGCGTTCGCGGCCACCACTGCGTAGACGACCGCGGCGGCTGCGCGCCGGCGCAACGCGGCGCGTGTCCGCAGCAACCTCGGTTTCGCGAGCGGGATCACATCGGCCATGCGAAACACGCTAGGCACGCTTCTTGAGAATCAGCTGTGAATCATCTGCGCGTGGTGATCGACGCGCTCAGATGTGCGTAGGGGTGCCCGTGCCCGCCCCGGGGGTGCCGCTTCCCGCGCGCGGCGGACCGAAGCCGGGGCCGCCGCCGTCGTCCGTCGCCGAACTGCCGGCGAACAACCGCTCGACGAGCATCTGCCCCGACGACCGATAGACGTGGACGAATACCGGGTCGCCGACGGCGACGTCCGACAGCGACGCCGTTTGGCCGTTGCGGACGATCTGGGTCCTGGAGTCGACGGTGTAGGTGGCCGTCGTGCCGGCGCTCGACTTGACGGTGATCCTGCTGCCGCTCTTCGCGGTCACCGTTCCCTGAATGTGCTGTTCTCCGGCGACCCCGCCCGGGCCGCCCTGGTCCTGCGCGCCGGCGACCGGGCCGGAGACGCCCCCTGCAGAGGCGGTGGGCGTGGTCGAATGATGGTCGACGGCGAAGGCGGCGCCGGCGCCGACGAGCAGGGCCGCGATGATCGGAGCTGCGACCTTCGCCCCCGGAGCGACGCGCCGCCGCACCGCGGGCTCGACCGGTTCGCTCTCGGGTTGCACCGGGTCGTTCGTGGTCATGACGACTCTCCTTCGAGTTGATGTCACGGGACAGCGTGGCGGCGGTCGCTGCGAACGAGCCCAGAGCTTCCTGTGAGTCCGCTGTGACGGGGACGGGCCGCGACTCTCAGCGAACCCACAGGTTCGGCGGCGGCTTTCTCAGGAGATCCCCAGCAAACGGTGGCAAGGTACGAGCGTGAACCGCAGTAACGGGGCCTCCCCGATGTCCAAGATCCTGGTCGTCGACGACGAATCGTCGATCGTCGACGCCGTCGCGACCGCGCTGCGGTACGAGGGCTTCGACGTGCGCGAGGAAGGCACAGGCCGCGGCGCACTGTCAGCCGTGGTCGAGTACGAGCCCGACCTGATCGTCCTCGACTGGATGCTGCCCGATCTCGAAGGGATCGAGGTCGGGCGCCGCCTCCGCGAGCGCGGCTTCAAGTCGGCGATCCTCTTCCTGACCGCAAAGGATGCGGTGGAGAATAAAGTCGAGGCGCTGCGAGCCGGCGGCGACGACTACGTGACGAAGCCGTTCAGCCTGGCCGAGGTGGTCGCCCGCGTCCAGGCGATCCTCCGCCGGACCGGCAGCGAGCTACCCGGGGACATGCTGCGCTTCTCCGACGTCACGCTCGACGAGATCCGCCATGAGGTGTTCCGGGGCGAGGCGCGCGTCGAGCTGACCGCGACCGAGTTCGCGCTGCTTCGCTTCTTTCTGCTGAACCCGAGGCGCGTGCTCTCGAAAGGGCAGATCCTGCAGAACGTCTGGAAGTACGACTTCGGCGGGAACTCGAACGTCGTCGAGACGTACGTCAGCTACCTCCGCAAGAAGCTCGATGCGCTCGGGCCGCCCGTGATCCGCACGGTCCGGCAGGCCGGGTACATGCTCGACACGGAGGACTGAATGTTCCACCGCCTCTCGCTGCGGGCCAGGCTGGTGATCGGCGTCTTTCTCCTGGCCGGCGCCGGGCTCGCGGCGGCCGACGTCGCGACGTACTCGTCGCTGCGCTCGTTCCTGCTCGACCGCGTCGACAACAGCCTTCAGGCCGCGCACGTGCAAGTCGAGCGAAGCGCGTTCGGCGACGGCAACACGCCTGACGACGGCGACGGCGGCCGCCACGGCCCCGGGCCGCCCGCGCAAGGCGTGGACTGGTACGCGGTGCGCACGACGGGCGGGGTGACCGTCGCGCACGGGTTCCTGGTCGGCGGCGGCTCCGCGCCGCAGCTTCCGGAGGAGATCACGCTGAATCGATCCGAGACGCAAGGCCCGACGACGGAGCGCGTCTCCTATTTCAACGCCACCTCGAAGAACGGCTCGACGACCTACCGCGTCCGCGCGTCACTCGACCCACAGCATCCGAACCGCGTCCTTGTCGTCGCGGCCACGCTGAACGACGTCTACGGGACACTCCACCGGCTGCTGCTGATCGAGTTGCTCGTGACTGCAGCGGTGCTCGCGGCGATCGGCGGCGTCGGCCTCTGGGTCGTTCGGCTCGGACTTCGGCCGCTGCGAGAGATCGAGCGGACGGCAGCGACGATCGCGGCCGGAGACCTCTCGCAGCGCGTCGAACGAGCAGAGCGGCGAACCGAGGTCGGCCGGCTCGGCCTGTCGCTCAACGCGATGCTCGCGCAGATCGAAGAGGCGTTCCGCTTGCGGGCCGCGTCCGAGCAGAGGCTTCGCCGCTTCGTCGCCGACGCCTCGCACGAGCTACGCACGCCGCTCGCCGCGGTGCGCGCCTATGCGGAGCTGTTCGGGCGCGGCGCGGCCGACCGCCCCGAGGACCTGGCGCGGTCGATGGCAGGCATCACGCGGGAGACCGAGCGGATGACCCTCCTCGTGGAGGATCTGCTGCTTCTGGCCCGACTCGACGAAGGCCGTCCGGTCGCTGCCGAACCGGTCGACCTCGCCGCCGTCGTCGAGGAGTCGGTCGATGCTGCGCGCGTCGTCGACGCGCGACGGCCGATCGACGTGTCGATCGAGCCCGCCACCGTCGTCGGCGATCGCGATCGGCTGCGTCAGGTGATCGACAACCTGTTCGCAAATGTTCGCTCGCACACGCCGGACGGCACGCCGATCGCGGTCGGCCTGCAGACATCCGACGGGCACGTGCGGCTCACCGTCGCCGACCGCGGGCCGGGGTTGTCGGACGACGAGGCCCGACGCGTCTTCGAGCGCTTCTACCGCGTCGACATGTCGCGCACGCGCGCCAGCGGAGGGGTTGGGCTGGGACTGTCGATCGTCGCAGCGGTCGCGCACGCCCACGGCGGTATCGCGAGTGCCGAGCCGACGCCGGGGGGTGGCGCGACGTTCGTCGTCACCCTCCCACTCCATCGCCCCGCGTGACGCGTAACGTCGTCTAGGGCTTGAACTCGTCGTCGACGAGCTGCTCCGGATCGACGCCGCCGAGACGCTCCTTGACCACCTCGTCGGCCGCCACATCGTCAACGCTCTGTTCGGTGATCCGCCGCTCCTCGGGCGTCTCGACCGCGGCTTCCTCGACACGGTGATGCGCCGCGTCGGCGCGCCGTCCCATCAGTTTCTTCCAGAAGTCCGTCATGGCCGGATACTACGACGCCTCGACCATTGCTGCGTCGCGCTCAGGTCAGCTCATCGACGAGGTCGGCGATCGAGTCGACGATCCTCGACGGACGGTACGGAAACCGTTCGGCTTCCTCCCTGCTCGTCGAGCCGGTGAGCACGAGCACGGTGTGCATCCCGGCCTCGAGCCCGCTGACGACGTCGGTGTCCATGCGGTCGCCGACCATCGCCGTCGTTTCCGAGTGCGCCTCGATCGCGTTCAACGCCGACCGCATCATCAGCGGGTTCGGCTTGCCGACGAAGTACGGCTCGACGCCCGTAGCGCGGCTGATCAACGCGGCGACCGAGCCGGTCGCCGGGAGCGGCCCGTCCGGCGTCGGGCCTGTCGCATCGGGATTCGTCGCGATGAACCGCGACCCACGCGCGATCAGGCGAATTGCCTGCGCGATGCGCTCGAAGCTGTAGGTCCGCGTCTCACCGAGCACGACGTAGTCGGGCGCGCGCTCGTTCAGCGTGTAGCCCGCGTCGTGCAGCGCCGTGGTCAAGCCGGCTTCGCCGATCACGAACGCGGTCCCCCGCGGCCGCTGGTCATCGAGGAAGCGGGCGGTGGCGAGCGCCGACGTCCAGATCCCCTCCTCGGGAAGGTCCAAGCCGCTCAGGGCGAGTCGCGCCGACAGGTCACGGGGCGTGTAGATGGAGTTGTTCGTCAGCACGAGGAACGGCCGCTCGAGTGAGCGGAGACGCTCGATGAAGCGGTCCGCGCCGGGAATCGCGTGCTCCTCGTGGACGAGCACGCCGTCCATGTCCATCAGCCACGACCGGATCTCTCGCTTCCGCACGGTCGGATCCTGTCAGGCGCCACCTTCGCCCGCGCCGCGACCTGCGATCAGCCCCCGCGCCGACCGGTGCCGAGTCGGCAAGATGCGACTCATGAGCGTCTCGAGCGTCTGCAGTCACCTCGACCAGATCGAGTTGCGCGAGCTCCCCGCCGAGGTCGACGGCTGCGAGGACTGCCTGCGCAGCGGCGGCAAGTGGCTCCATCTCCGAATCTGCCTGACGTGCGGGCACGTGGGCTGCTGCGACAGCTCGCCGAACCGACATGCCACCGCGCATCAGCACGCGACGGAGCATCCGATCATCCACTCGCTGGAGCCGGGGGAGGACTGGAGCTGGTGCTACCTCGACGACGTGGCATTCGTCGTGCGCGACGTC
>DASXDB010000262.1:0-3053 GCA_036490895.1 Gaiellaceae bacterium | reverse complement strand
TCGGTGTCGTAGATCGGGATGTGCGTGCCGGGGAGGTAGCGCCCGTGCTTGTACGGGTTGCGATCGACGGTGTACGCGAGGAAATCGGTACGGATGCCGCAGTAGTTCAGCAGCGTGTTCCCTTTCCCTGGCGCGCCGTAGCCGGCGACGTGCGCTCCTTGCCGCCGAAGCTCGATCAGGAGCTCCAGCAGCGCACGCTTCGACTCGGCGACGTCGTCTGCGAAGCGGGCGAACGGCGAGCCCTCCAGCGCGATCGCCGGAGCCTCCTGCTCGCGAAGGGTCTCCACCGACGCCGTCACGGCGTGTGCGCCTCCGTGACCCACGGAGACCCTGATCGAGCCGCCGTGGGTCGTGAGCTCCTCGACGTCGTAGACCTCGAGACCGTGGCCGCGCATGATCGTCTCGGTTGTTGCGAGCGAGAAGTACGAGAAGTGCTCGTGGTAGATCGTGTCGTACTGCAGTCCCTCGACGAGTCGCAGGAGATGAGGGAACTCGAACGTCGCGGTGCCGCCGGGCGCGAGCAATGTCGCGACGCCGCCGACGAAATCGTTGAGGTCCGGGACCTGCGCGAGCACGTTGTTGCCCGCGATCAGGTCGGCGTGCCCGTGCTCTTCAACGACCCTGGCCGCGAGCTCGCGCCCGAAGAACGCGACCAGCGTCGGCACTCCGACGGCCTCGGCGGCTTCGGCGACGTTCGCGGCCGGCTCGATGCCGAGGATCCGCACGTCGGTGCCGAGGAAGTGCTTGAGCAGGTACCCGTCGTTGCTCGCGAGCTCGACGGCGAAGCTGCCCCGGCCGAGGGAGAGCCGGGCGATCGTGTCCTCGACGTACCGGCGCGCATGCTCGACCCAGCTCGTGGAGTACGACGAGAAGTACGCATATTCGGTGAAGATCTCCTCGGCCGGCACGAACGCCGGCAGCTGGACGAGCCCGCACCCCTCGCAGACGCGAACGTGCAGCGGGAAGAACGGCTCCATCGCCTCGATCTGGTCGGCCGGGACGAAGCTCTCGCAGAGCGGCGACATGCCGAGGTCGACGAAGGTCCGCTCCAACGGACGGTCGCAGAAGCGGCACCGGGAGCCCGACATCGGCGCGAAGCATAGCCTGCGGCCCTCCCGGAACCTGACACCGCTACCGGCGCAGCCGGGCGACGGACCGCCGTGCTCGGGTCCGGATCCGGAGCGTGCTTCGCACGCGCATGATGCGCGGGTCGAGCTTCGCGCGCCGGAGCGCCCACGTGGCGAAGAACGTCGCTCGGACGCGTCGGCGCTCGCTCGGCGTGAGGCCGGCGCGGTCGATTGCGAGCAGGTGCTCGCGGTAGACGCGTCCGAACTCGTCGAACACGGGCTCGGCCGCCGGGTCGAAGAACGCCGACGCCTCGGCGGCCGACGTGTTCGCGAGCCGCGACATCCCCGCATGCCGACGGCGCAGGAAGAGGAGCTCAGGGACCTCCACGAACGAACCGATCAGCGCGAGCTCGCCGAGCAGGACGTGATCCGACGACGGGAAGCTGCCGTGAAGACGAGTGCGCTTCAGCGCGTCGGTCCGCATGAGCGCGAACACCAGGTTGCCCCAGAGGACGTTCGCGACGACCTTCCGGAAGCGGGCGGTGACCGACGCGCCCGGCCCCGTCGCGAGGTCGTCGACGAGCTCGCCGACCGGCTCTCCGCGCTCGTCGACGACACGGGTGCGCGGGTAGGCGAGCACGACCGACGGCGGCGCCGCTTGGAGCACGTCGAGGAGCCGCTCGACGCAGGTGGGTGCGAGCAGGTCGTCGGCCGCCGCCCATTTGAAGTAGGGCGTCGCACAGCCTTCGAAGACCCGATTGTAGTTCCAGGCAGCCCCGCGGTTGGCGTCGGCGCGGAGGATGGTGATCCGGTCGTCGCGCGCGGCGTACGCCTCGAGGATCTCTGGGGTCCGGTCGGTCGAGGCGTTGTCCGACACGACGAGCGAGAAGTCGGCGAACGTCTGGCCGAGGATCGAGTCGAGCGCCTGCTCGAGGAACTCTTCGCCGTTGTAGACCGGCAAGCCGATCGTGAGCAGCCCAGGGGCTACGATTCCCGCCCTCCTCGTCTGGCCAACGCCGAATGAAGTTCTATTACATCGCGAACGAGACGCTCGACCGTACGTCCGTCCAGGCGATCCATGTCGACGAGACCTGTCGCGCCCTGTCGGCCGCCGGGCACGAGGTCACGTTGTACGCGCCCTGGTCGACCGGGCTCGCCTCCTCGGGCTATCGGACGTCGTTCCTCGACGTTCCGGACACGCTGACGGCGATCTTCTTCCAGGCGAGGCTGTTCTTCCGCCTTCGCAAGGACGTGCGGCGCGAGCGGCCGGACGTCATCTATTCGCGGCACACGCTGCTGCTTTTCATGCCTGCGCTGCTCGGCAGGCTGTTCCGGATCCCGGTCGTGCTGGAGGTGAACGGGCCGCTGATCGACGAATCGCGGCAGGTCGACCAGTCCCCGCTCGCCCGGCTCTTCCGGCGGTCCGGCGTCTATCGATTCTTCGAGCGCTACAGCGTCCGGCGCGCCGCGCGACTCGTAGTGGTCGCGCCCGGGATACGCGAGTACCTCGTCCGCAACTACGCCGTCGACCCAGGGCGGGTGACGGTGGTCCTGAACGGGGTGGACGTCGAGGCGTTCAAGCCGACCGATCGGCGTGAGGCGCGCGAGAGGCTCGGTCTCGACCAGGATGTGGTCTACGTCGGGTACGTCGGCACGCTCAACCCGTGGCAAGGCGTGCGCCACATGGTCGACGCGGCGGCGCTGGTCGACGACGCGCGGTTTCTCTTCGTCGGGACCGGCGGGGAGCGAGTGGAGCTCGAAGCGGTCGTCGAGAGCATCGGCGTGGGAGGCCGGGTGCAGTTCCTGCCACCGGTCACACACGACCGCGTGCCCGAGCACCTCGCCGCGCTCGACATCTGCCTCTGCTATCCGACGAGGTTTCGCGAGAACACGACGTCGCCGTTCAAGGTGTACGAGTACCTCGCCTGCGGAAAGGCGGTCGTCCTCGCCGACCTCGCCGGCATGCGCGAGGCGTTCGGCGACGTG
>DASXDB010000261.1:0-2762 GCA_036490895.1 Gaiellaceae bacterium | reverse complement strand
GCGCGCCCGCGCCGATGCGCCGTCGAACGTCGAGGTGCTGATCGGCGACGGCGAGCACTTGACGCTCGAGCCGTTCTCGTTCGATCTGGTGGGCTGCCTTCGTGTCCTGCACCACACCCGACGGCCCGAGCTGATGGTCGCCGAGCTCGTGCGCATGACCCGGCCGGGCGGAACGATGTTCGTCGCCGATCAGCTCGCGCCGGTCGATCCGCTTGCGGCCGGAGAGCTGAACAGCTTCGAGCGCGCCCGCGACCTTTCGACGACACGTGTGCTCTCCGACGGCGACCTGCGTGCGCTGTTCGACGCGAACAACCTGGTGCTCCGGCGCGAGAAGGTCATGCAGGAGCAGCGCGATCTCGGGTCGTACCTCGACCTCGCGGGTTGCGAGGGGCCGGAACGCGCGCGCGCGGAGAGCTTGGCGCCTACGTGCTGCGAGGGGATTGTCGGTTGGTACGTGCTCGAACGGAGGTGACGAGGCCGGGGACGAGCCCTTCGACCCACGCCGCGGGGCGATACCAGCGCGGGACGAAGATCTCGCGCCGGTCGTGGTCGACGGCGTCGAGCAGCCGCTGAGCGACCAGTGACGGCTGGGCGACGAAGCGGTAGAGCGGCCGCGGCACGCGCCGGCGCTGCGGGAAGCCGGGCGTCTCGACCAACCCGGGGAGGACGGCGTGAACCTTCACGCCGCGCGGCGCGAGCTCAGCGGCGAGTGAGCGCGAGAACGCGAGCTGCGCATGCTTCGACGCGGAGTACGGGCCTTCGGCGAAGACGCCGGCAACCGAGACGACGTTCACGACATGCGACCCGGCCTGCAGGCCCGGCAGGAATGCGAGCGTCGTCCAGATCGAGCCGAGGTAGTTGACGTCGATCACCAGCTCGATCCGCTCGGCGTCACCATCGAGGAAGTTCGTGCGGCCCGCGACGCCCGCGTTGTTCACGAGCAGGTCGATCCGTGGATGGCGCTCGAGGATGCGCTCGGCGGTCGCCTGGACGGCCGCACGGTCGGCGACGTCGCACGTCTCGTGCTCGTCCGCGGCCGACGGCGTGCGTGAGAGTCCGATCACGTGTGTGCCGCGGCGCTGGAGCGCCTTCACGACCTCCGCTCCGATCCCGGAGGAGGCCCCGGTGACAGCTGCTATTTGCAGAGCTTGATTTTGCGTGCTGAGGCGGCAGTCTTGCCACTCGCATCGGTGAGCGTCGCGACGAGCACGTGGTTGCCCTTTGCCACCTTGGCCGTCTTCCAGGAGAGCGAGTAGAGGCCGAGCTGCCCGGTCTTGTCGACCCCGATGCGCTTGCCGTCCAGGGTGAACGCGACCTGGCGGACCTTCTTCAGTGCGCCGCCGATCACCGCGAGTTGCTCCGTCTTCGCAGCGCAGACGTTCGGTGCGGGCGCGAGCCACGAAACAGTCGGCCCGGCGACGACCGTGATCTTCTTCTGCGCGAACGTCGTGTTCGGCTGGATCGCGTCGCCGACCGTGTTGATGTTCTTCGCCTCCTGGTAGTCCGACGCCTCCAGGATCATGTTCGTCTTGCCCGCCTTGAACGGCGGCGCCGCCGTCGGGATGCCGAAGAGGATCAGGCCGCTGACCGGGTCGTACGCCGAGGCGCCGATGAGCGCGTTGTTGTAGTTGATCACCAGCGAAAGCGGGTCGACGCCGGACTGATCGTCCGCGGCGACCGCCGCGATCAGCGGCCGTCCTGCCGTGACGCGCGTCGTCAGGATGCGCACCGCCGGTCCGACGAGATCGTCGACCCAGGCCTTGAGGACATACTGGCCCTTCTGCGAGCGGTTGGTGAACTCGTCGGCGCGCGAATCGACGGCGACGTAGAACCGCTGCAGCCGCGGGAACTGGACGCCCGCCGTGCCGACGTCGAAGCCTGAGTCGAATGTCAGCGAGTTCACGTCGGTGGGGATCGCCGCGTAGCCCTGCACGTCGTTCTCGTCCTTCGAGCCGAGGACGAACGGATCGATCAGTGAGCCGGCGGATGCGCCGAGGACGGAGACGCCGAAGTTCACGATCGGCTGGTTCACCTCGAACGAGTAGAGCGTCTCGGATCCGTCCTCGTTCATCGGCGCGCCCGTGTAGTTCGGCGGCGGCCCGAACGGCTCGGACGGGCAGCAGTACGTCGAGACCTTGCTCGTCCCCTTGGCGGTACTGCCGATCTCGATCTCCTTGAGCGGCGTCGACGGCACGTCGCGCAGCGCGGGCCGCTCGACGAGGAACGCGTACGGGATGCGGCGCTGAACGCCGTTCAGGCTGAGAACGATGAAGCCGTCGTTCGTTCCCGTGGCCGCGTTCGCAGGGGCCGTCACGGTGACGGGCACGAACGCGAGCCCGCCGGGCGTGAGCGTGACCGTCGGCTGCGCCGCGATCACGACGCCGGCGCTCTGCGATTGCGGTTGCACCGCCACGTTCCATGTCCCGGCGCCGTCACCCGCGTCGGTGAGCGAGAGCAGCATCGACTTTCGCTGCGTCCCGGTCGACACGTCGAGGCGCTGGAAGGACAGCGACTGCGGATCCGTGAACACCTTCGGATCGTCGGCGGCGAGGACGTTCGCGAGCCCGGCGCCCTCCAGCAGCACGTTCGCTTCCTGCGTCCGCGCCGTGTTCTGCCAGGCCGCGCCGGCCGTCGACATCAGCGCCGACTTGATCTCGGGCGGCGTCCAGTCCGGGTGCCGCTGGACGAGCAGCGCGGCTGCGCCGGCGACATGCGGCGTCGCCATCGACGTGCCTGCGAAGACGGAGAACGTCGAGCCGGTC
>DASXDB010000260.1:0-1647 GCA_036490895.1 Gaiellaceae bacterium | reverse complement strand
AAAAGGCGGCGCGTAACGCGAGTCCCCCACGCTGGCTAGACGATTCCCCAGTCAAGGTCCCGGGGACGCGCCTCTACGAGCTGGTACCTCCACTGCCCGTACTTGAAGTCTCCAACGCCGGACCACCTCCTTTCCGCGGATACCTCAAACATAGCAGCGCGGTCAGGACGGACGCCGCAGGCGAACGAAGCACGTCGCGAGGTGGTCGTCGACCACCCCGCAGGCCTGCATCGCCGCATACACGGTCGTCGGGCCGACGAACCGGAAGCCCGCTTTCCGGAGCGCTTTCGCGAGCGCAGCGGACTCCGGTGTCGACGCCTGCCAGTCCTTCTGCGTCTTCGGCACGACGTGGTGCTCGGGCCGAAACGACCAAAAGAGTTCACGCAGCGGCGTCGAGTCGCGCAGGGCGACCGTGGCACGCGCGTTCGCGATCGCCGCCTCGATCTTGCCGCGGTGCCGCACGATCCCGGCGTCGGCAAGCAGACGCTCGATGTCGCGCTCACCGAAGCGGGCGACGCGGTCGGGGTCGAAGCCGGCGAACGCCGTGCGGAAGCTCTCGCGCTTGCGCAGGATCGTCAGCCAGGACAGGCCGGACTGAAAGCCTTCGAGGCAGAGCCGCTCGTAGAGCCCGTGCTCGTCGCGGACGGGGTTGCCCCACTCCTCGTCGTGGTAGGCGTTGTAGAGCGGGTCCTGCGACTCCCAGCAGCGGACGACGTCGGTCACTCGACGACCTCCACCTGCACGATCCCGTCCTCGACGGTGACGGAGTAGATCTGCACCGGCTCGTAGGCGGGCAGCGACATCGGGATCCCCGTCTCCAGGTCGAACGCCGAGCCGTGGCGCGGGCAGATCACGCGGCAGAGGTCCTCGTCCCACTCGCCCTCGGCGAGCGGACCGTCGTCGTGCGAGCAGCGGTCCTCGATCGCGAGCAGCTTGCCGTTGCAGTTGTAGACGCCGATCGACGTCCACCCGAGCGTGACGATCTTCGACGAGCCCGGCCCGAACTCGTCGAGCGGCGCGACGTGGATCTTCGGCAAGCGCTACTCCTCGTCGAGCCGGAGCTCGTTCTCGAGCCCCTGCCACTCCTCGGGGAGCGGCGTGCCCTTCGACCGGTGCAGCGCGACCTTGAGGACGCCGAGGCCGAGGATCGCGCACTTCAGCCGGATCGGCGTCAGCGGGATGCCGATCTCGTCGAGCAGCTCGTCCTTCGGCAGGACCGCCACCTCGGACGCCTTCCGGCCCTTGACCATCTCCGTCAGCATCGAGGTCGCCGCCTGCGAGATCGCGCAGCCGCGCCCCTCGAAGCTGATGTCGTCGATCGTGTCGCCGTCCTCGCCGAAGCGCACGAAGATCGAGACCTCGTCGCCGCACAAGGGGTTCTGGCCCTCCGCATGCGCGTCGTGCGGCTCGAGTGCGCCGTGGCCGCGCGGGTTCTTATAGTGGTCGAGGATGACCTCGCGGTAGAGCTGCTGGTCGAGATCGGACATCAGGCTCCGAACGTCTCCTTGACCTTGTGCAGCCCCGCGATGAGGCGATCGACGTCCTCCGGAATCGAGTACAGATAGAAGCTCGCGCGCGTCGTCGCGGCGACGCCGAGTCGAGTCATGAGCGGCTGCGTGCAGTGGTGGCCGGCACGCACGGCGATGT
>DASXDB010000259.1:0-2830 GCA_036490895.1 Gaiellaceae bacterium | reverse complement strand
TGGGGCAACCTGCTCTTCCGCTGGCTGCACGTGATCGCTGCGATGGCGTGGATCGGCGCATCGTTCTACTTCATTGCGCTCGACAACCACCTCGAGCCGCCGCGCGACCCCGCGGATGCGAAGCGCGGCGTCGGCGGCGAGGCGTGGGAGATCCACGGCGGCGGCTTCTATCGGGTCGAGAAGTTCCGCGTTGCCCCCGAGCGGCTGCCGGAGCCGCTGCATTGGTTCAAGTGGGAGGCGTACACGACGTGGCTCTCCGGGTTCGCGCTCTTCATCGTCGTCTACTACTCGCACGCGACCTCGTACCTGATCGACCGATCGGTGCGCGACCTGACGGCGTGGGAGGCGATCACGCTGTCGGTCGTCGGCATCGTCCTCGCGTGGCTCGTCTACGACCTGGTGTGCCGCGCATTCGCCGACGACGAAGGTGTGCTCGCGGTGCTCGTGTTCGGGTTCATCTGCCTGGCCGCGTGGGGCTCGTGGGAGCTCTTCGCGCCACGTGCCGCGTACCTGCAGGTGGGCGCGATGATCGGGACGATGATGGTCGGCAACGTCTTCTTCGTGATCATCCCGAATCACTGGAAGCTCGTCCGCGCGAAGGAGGCGGGCCGCGAGCCCGATCCGCGCTGGAATCGAGACGGCAAGACGCGGTCGGTGCACAACAACTACCTGACGCTGCCGGTGCTGTTCGCGATGCTGTCGAACCACTTCCCGTTCACGTACGGGCACCGCAATGGGTGGCTCGTGCTTGTCGCGCTGATGGCGGTCGGCGCGCTCGTGCGGCACTACTTCAACCTGCGCCAGCGCGGCCTGAACGTCTGGCCGCTGCTCGGTGTCGCCGCGGCGGCGATCGTCGCGATCGCGCTGATCATCCGGTGACGGTCTACGTTGCTCTGCTCCGCGGCGTGAACGTCGGCGGGCGCGGCAAGGTCGACATGCGCGAGTTGAAGCAGCAGGTGGAGTCGCTCGGCTGCTCGGACGTGTCGACGTACATCAACTCCGGCAATGTGATCTTTCGCGACCGGCGGGCCGCCTCCACGCTGACGCGCGCCTTGGAGACGGAGCTCGGGCGGCGGGTCGCCGTTCGGTCGCTCGCGCAGATCCAGGCGCTGTGCAAGCGCATCCCAGCCGACTGGGGGAACGACAAGGAGCAGAAGACCGACGTCGGCTTCGCGCTCGACGACTCGCCCGACCTGCTCTGGCGTGCGCTGCGAAAGGACTTGAAGCCACGTGAAGGCCCCGAGTGGGAGGTCGACGTGACGGCGCGCAACGTCAACACCGTCCGCACGTTGCGGGAGAAGATGGAAGCGCTGTGATCGGGTTCGCTGCCGTCGCCGTCGTCGTGATCGCGGCCCCGGGACCCGACTTCGCCCTGACCGTCGAGAACTCGGTCCGCGGCGGGGGCGGCACCACCGCGCTCGGCGTCGCCACCGGGCAGGTCGTGTGACGGGCTCGTGTTCGCGACGTTGATCGTGCTGGTCGCGCTCGGGCTACGCCTCGCGACCGAGCGCAGGTAGGGTCTCGCGCGTGCTCGAGATCGTCGCTGCCGGGATGCGCTTCGTCGCGCTCTGGGAAGAGGAGCTCGCTCCGACCACCGTCGCGGCGTTCAAGGCGTCGCTGCCGATGGAGGAGCGGATCATCCATTGCCGCTGGAGCGGCGAGTCGAACTGGATCCCGTGGGGGACGCGCGACTTCGGGATCGGGCCGGAGAACGCGACGTCGTATCCGCATCCCGGCGAGCTCGCCCTCTATCCGGGCGGGCAGTCGGAGACGGAGCTGCTGTTCCCGTACGGCTACTGCAACTTCGCGTCGAAGGCGGGGCAGCTGTGGGCGAACCATTTCGCGACGGTCGTCGAGGGCGCCGAGCAGCTCTCGAAGCTCGGCAAACTGACCCTCTGGGAGGGCGCGCAACCGATCACGTTCCGGTCGCTCTGACGCCGGCGGTCAGCTCAGGTCTGGACCGTCACGACTCCGTGACGGAGTCGCAAAAGCCCCTGCACGTCGGGTCGCACTCCGGACCGGTCCGCTCGGCCGCGCCGGGCCAAGGCGTCAGACGTTTCTCTGACGCGCGTCCGAGCCGGCTCTGAGCCGCGTCGGACGCGGCTCAGACGCCGGGCTACCGCTCCTCGCGCACGTACGGCGTGCCGAGCGCGGCGGGGGCGCCCAGGCGGCGGCGGGCGCCTGCGCTCGAGACCAGCACGAGCACCACGACCGTCATCACGTACGGCAGCGACTGGAACAGCTCCGGCGGCACGCCGCTCAGGATGCCGCGCGCTTGAAACGTGAACGGGATACCCGAGAACGCCCCGAAGAAGTACGCACCGACGAGGCAGAGCGTCGGACGCCAGAACGCGAAGATGACGAGCGCGATCGCGATCCAGCCCGCACCGCCCGTGATCCCGTCGACCCACTGCGGCGTGATCGAGAGGGTGAACGTCGCGCCTCCGATGCCGGCGAACGCACCGCCGACGATCGTGTGCGCGTAGCGGTAGCCCGCCACGTTGATGCCCATCGCGTCGGCCGCCGCAGGCGATTCGCCGACCGCGCGCAGGTTGAGGCCGAGCCGCGTGCGGCCGAGGTAGATCGCGACCAACGCCACGCAGACCCACGACGCGAACACGAGCTCCGAATGCTGCAAGAGGATCGGCCCGATGACTTTCGCGTTCTGCCACGAGTGCGGCAGGAACGGGCCGAACGAGTGCTTCGCCGGCTGGCCGGCGACGTTCAGGTCGTTGCCGAGGTACGACGAGAGCCCGGCCGCGCCCGCGAAGATCGTCAACGCGAGCCCGGAGACGATCTGGTTCGCCCGCAGCGTGATGACGAGGAACGC
>DASXDB010000258.1:0-3732 GCA_036490895.1 Gaiellaceae bacterium | reverse complement strand
TCGCGTGTGAAGCGAGCGCTCTCCCGCTGAGCTATGCGCCCTGAAGGGCTCCAAACCTAGCAAGGACGCTGTTGACTGCGGACTCGACCACTGAGATCGTGCTGGTCGGATGGCTCTTCGCGTGGGCGTCTCCTATGGATCCGTCCCATTCAGCATGGCGCTGTTTACGTGCCGCTGTGGTGCGGAGGTCGCTGAAACTGACCTGAAGAGACCAGCCCCGGAAGGGTGGGTGAACGCAGGAGACGACGTCCATCTCTGTCCGGGCTGTTCACGGACGGATGAGGAACCTCCCAAGCTTGGAGGAACCACGCCCTAGGGAGCGCCGTTCGCGTGCTCAACGGTCGCCGGGCTCGTCGACCTGCGTAAGCTCGGCGACCAGGCGCTGCACGCGCGCGTCGATCTCGTCGCGGATCGTGCGGACCGTCGAGACGTCCTTGCCGTCCGGGTCTTCGAGCGTCCAGTCCTCGTACCGCTTGCCGGGGTAGATGGGGCAGGCGTCTCCGCAGCCCATCGTGATCACGACGTCGGCGGCGCGGACGACTTCGTCCGTGAGCGGCTTCGGGAACTCCTCGCTCATGTCCACGCCGATCTCGGTCATCGCTTCGACCACCGCCGGATTGATCTCGTCGCCCGGCGCGCTTCCCGCCGAACGGACGTGCACGCGCCCCTTGGAGCGCAGCTTCACGAGCCCCGCGGCCATCTGACTGCGACCCGCGTTGTGGACGCAGACGAACAGCACCTCGGGCATCTCCTCGGTCACCGGGGCGAGCAGATATCGACGGTCATCAATGCCTGGATGATGCCGCTGGCATTGACGTGTGTCAATATGTTCCGGTGCAGACCATTGCCGTCATCGCGGCGGGCTGTCCACCTTTGCTGGCCGAGCCGATCTCGCCCGAGACCGCCGAGCAGCTGGCCGCGCCGTTGAAGGCGCTGGCCGATCCGGCCCGCCTGCGCATCCTCAGCCTCATCCAGGCACAGCCCGGCGGGGAGGCCTGCGTCTGCCACCTGACCGAACCGCTCGATCTCACCCAGGGCACCGTCAGCCATCACCTGCGCGTGCTGCGCGAGGCGGGACTGGTCGAACGCGACCAACGCGGCAGTTGGGCCTACTACCGCGTCGTGCCGGCGTCGCTCGAGGCCGTCCGCAGCCTCCTCGCCCCGTAGATGCTGCTCAGGGCCGCCGCGGCCGAGGCCATCGGCACCTTCACGCTCGTCTTCGCCGGCGCCGGTGCGGTCATGGTCGATGCGAAGACGCACGCGCTCGGGCACGTCGGCGTCGCGATCACGTTCGGCCTCGTGATCATGGCGATGATCTACGCCGTCGGTCACGTCTCCGGCGCGCATTTCAACGCCGCGGTCACCTTCGCGTTCGCACTCACGCGACACTTCCCATGGTCGAAGGCCGCCGTGTATTGGGGAGCGCAGTTCCTCGGGGCGCTCGCCGCTGCGCTCCTGCTCCGTGCGTCGCTCGGCAACGTCGCGCACGTCGGTGCAACGCTCCCATCCGGTTCGCAGGGGCAGTCGTTCCTGTTCGAGCTTGTGATGACTGCGTTCCTGATGTTCGTCGTGCTCGCCGTGGCAACGGACACGCGCGCGGTCGGAGAGGCGGCTGCGATCGCCATCGGCGGAACGATCGGCCTCGACGCCATGTTCGGCGGTCCCATCTCCGGCGCATCCATGAACCCGATGCGCTCTCTCGGTCCTGCGCTCGCCTCCGGCGACGTGCACGCGCTCTGGCTCTACATCGTCGCGCCGATCCTCGGGGCGTCCCTGGGCGGCTTCGCCTACCAGTTCGTGCGCGGCGCTCCGTAGCACCGAAACAGAATGCTTACCCCTTGGCAACAGGCCTGGCCACTACCGTGGAGCAGACCCCCACGAAAAGGAGAACCCATGGAAGGGATCGAGAGAGACGCGCCGCACCACCAGCTGCTCCACCTCGTCGAGGCAGCGCAGCTCGCCGGCTACTCGGAGCGCGAGATCGTCCAGATCGTCGAGGCCGAGCTCGACGCTGATTCCGAGCTCGGCGAGGCCGCTTAGTACCCGCCGCCGCCCTTGCCGCAGGCGGTGAGGATCAGCGGCAGGGCCGCGAGCGTCACGATCAGGATGCGTGTGTGCAGGTATGACCGCATGGCGGTACATACCCGGCTCCGCGGTCACCGGTTTCCCGGACGCTAGAGTCGGCTCATGTCCAGCATCGCGATCTACTACTGCCCCGTCTGAAACGGGTACGACACACGCGCCGCGAGTCTCGTGGCGGAGTTGAACGGACTCGGCCACGACGCCGAGATGGTCGCCGGGGAGAAGAGCCAGTTCGACGTGATCGCCGACGGCGAAACGATCTGGTCGAAGCAGCAGATCGGCCGCTTCCCCGAGCTGCCGGACCTGATCGAAAAACTGAGCTAAGGCCGCGGCACCGGTGAGGGATCCTTAGGGCTGCTTCCTCCCGGATCTGACCCGGTTCGGAATCTCACCGCGCCGCGGGCGCGCCCAGTGTACTCTTGGCCGCGTTCCGGCGACGAGAAGGAGGTGCGGAGACATGACGACTGTGACGAGCGCAATCACCGCGCCCTGCGCCGCCGTCCGCCGCAGCGTCTCCTGACGCGTGCGTGACGGGCGCGACGCCCGTTCATTCACGCGCAAAGGAGCTTTTGGTTGACACTTCCGTCCACGGAGACGTTGCTGCACAAACTCGGGTGGGACGAAGGCTGGGAAGCCTCGTTCGCCGATCACCGCGCCGCCGGGCTCGTGCCCGCCCGCGTCGCGATCCAACACAGGGGCGCCTACGACCTGATCGCGGAGGCGGGAGAGACGCGCGCGAGCGCGACGACTCGGCTCTTCAAGAGCGACGAGCTGCCGGCCGTCGGAGACTGGGTCGGATTCGACCCGGCGACGAACCTCGTCGAGGCGGTCCTCGAACGACGCACGCTCATCTCGCGCAAGGAGGTCCTGCATGCCGCCCGCGAGCAGGTGCTCGCGGCGAACATCGACGTCGCGTTCCTCGTGCAGGCGTTGCCGCTCGACTTCAACGTCCGACGCCTCGAGCGCTACCTCGCGATGGCCTGGGAGAGCGGCGCACAGCCGATCGTCCTGCTGACGAAGACCGACCTCGTCGACGACATCACGCCCTATCTCGACGATGTCGAGACGATCACGCTCGGCTCGTGTCCGGCGCTCGCGGTGTCAGCGAAGACCGGCGCCGGGCTCGACCAGCTGCGGCCGTGGCTCGAGCCGAACCGCACGGCCGTCCTCCTCGGGTCGTCGGGCGTCGGCAAGTCGACGATCGTGAACGCGCTCGCCGGCGCAGAGCTCCTTGCGACGAAGGAGGTGCGCGAGGACGATCACCGCGGTCGGCACACCACGTCGCATCGCGAGCTGATCGTGCTCGAGGCGGGCGGCGTCATCCTCGACACGCCCGGCATCCGCGAGCTGCAGCTCTGGGACGCCGATCTCGAGCAGACGTTTGCCGACGTCGACGAGATCGCGGCCAACTGTCGCTTCTCCGACTGCAACCACGACCAGGAACCGGGCTGCGCGATTCGCGCGGCGCTCGACGACGGCTCGCTGGCGGCGGAACGGTGGCAGTCGTATGTGAAGCTGCAGCGCGAGCTCTTCGCGATCGAGGCGCGCCGCAACCACCTACTGCGACAGGAGCGGCTCCGGGAGTACAAGATCCGCGCACGTCAGAACCGACCCAAGAAATCGCGCTGACCCCACCCCGTGTCCGCGAGG
>DASXDB010000257.1:0-2465 GCA_036490895.1 Gaiellaceae bacterium | reverse complement strand
GAGGGCGTCGTCGCCCATCACGACGACCAGCTTCGGCTCGACGATCCGCAGCTCGCGCCGAAGCCACTCCGCGGCGACGCCGAGGTCGCTGGCGGCGAACTTGACGCAGTTCGTCCCGTAGACCTCCATCGGGTCGACGTGCAGCCGCTGCAGCGATTTGATCAGCGCAGTTCCGGCGCGCCCATGGAACGCCACGCCTTCTTGCAGCTCCTGCGCCTGTGGGCCGTACTTGAGCAGGAAGATGCTCGCGAGCGGATGCCCGGTCGGGAGTGCGGTCGGAGCGCCGTCGGCCGCCTGCGCGATCTCGTGCGAGAGCCGGTTGATCTCGGTGATCGCCTTCCGGAGGTACCGCTCGTAGATCTCGTCTGTCGTCACGTCGGTGGCCACGCAGCACGGGGTCCATTCGGGACCCGCAACCCTTCTCCTAGCGGACCCGGTCCTTCACCTGAGCGACCCACTTGAGGGACTGGAGGTACGCGAGCGGCTTCGGCCGGCGGAGGATTTCCGCCGTGCGCAGCGACAGCAGGAACTCCTCGGGATCGCGGAACGCCCGCATCCGCACGCCGCCGGTGCCGACGCCCTGCAAGACGTGCGCGTCTGAGCCTGCTCCCATCGTCAGGTCGTACTTGCGTGCGAAGCGAAGCGCCTCGTCGTTGAACGCCTCGAACAGGAGCCTCGCGTTGTAGACCTCGAGCACGTCGATGTCCGTGAGGTGTCGATGGAGCGTCTTCGGGTCTGGGATCGCGTGCAGGCGGTCGAACGGATGTGGGATGTAGACGATCCCGTCCTGCTCGCGGATCGCCGCGACCGTGTCGCCGAACGACATCCCGCGCGGGATCTCCTGCTGCAGGAACAGGCCGATCACCTCGCCTTGCCCGTCCGTCTTCACCTCTTCGCCCGGGATCACGACCAGGTCGCGGCGCTCGGCACAGTCGAGCGTCTCGAGCGCGCCGCCGAACACGTTGTGGTCGGTCACGGCGATCGCGCCGAGGCCTTCCGCTTCTGCGTGATCGACGAGTTCGGCGGGATCCGTCGAGCAATCGTGCGACCACGAGGTGTGCATGTGCAGGTCGGCCACGATCCACGGCCGGTCGGCGAGCGGATCGGCTTGGCGCTTCCGCGTCCGTCTGCGGCCCGTCAGGGACGTGTAGAGCCGGTCGAGCTCGGCGGCGACGGCTGTGAAGGTCTGATGCTCGGCGTCCTTGCGGGCGGCGGCGCCGTCGCGGTCGCGCAGCTCCTGGTCGTCGGCGAGCCTGGCCGCCGAGGCCGCCGCGAGCTCGGGCTGGGCCGCGACGCCGTTCGGACGTGCGATCGCGCAGCCCGCCGCAGCCGCCTCGAGCGTCGCCCGGCGGAGACCGACGATCCCCGGCACGAAGATGGCCGCGCCGTTGAAGATGGTCGCCCGGATCCGGGCGTCGCGGGCCGTGCGGACGTGGACGCGGTCGGCGAGGTCGCGGGGGATCGCAGGCCTTGCGATCAGCGGGCGCGTGCGCAGGAGGACGAGCTCCCAGCCGGGCAGCTCTCTGAGCGCGCGCATGACCGTGCGCGCGACTACGCGCTCGTTCGGCCGCAGCTCGAGCACGATTGTCCTGCGCTTCTTCGTCGGACTGAAGAGCTCGGTGTCCACTCCGGGCGACATCACGCGGTAGTCACCCGGGAAACGCTCCTCGGCCGCCTCGCGCACTTCCTCGGAGAGCGCGATGAGCGCGTCGACGCGACCGAGCAGCTTCTCGCGTGCCGATCGTGCCGGCGGATAGCCGAGCCTGTTCGGCGACACGAACGTCGCGACGGCGAGCGCGTCGGCATCGCGGAGCGCGAGGTACGAGAGCGACGGCAGCCCCGGCTCGAAGCCGTGGACGACGTCGAAGCCGAGCGCCAACGCGTGCCGAAGGTTCGCCTGGACTCCGACCGGCACGCCGAGCTGCGAACGGCGTGAGACCGGGATCGCGGCGCCGACGGCGATCACCTCCGGCCGGTGCCCCGCGGCGAGCGCCCGCCGGCCGGCCAGCAGGTCGGCAGCCTTCGTCGACGGGGCGACGACGGTGACCTCGTGGCCGAGCGCCCGCAGCTCGCCCGCGATGCCGCGCACGTGGTCGTTGACGTCGTGCGGCTGCGACCACGCGAACGGCGTAACGAGGCAGACTCTCACGCCCCAAGCGTAGAAGGTGTCAGACACCTTTCGGTGTCTGACAACCCGTTCGGAGCTAGAGCTCGGCGTGAATCCCGGCGCCGCGGCGGTTCCGCTCGATGAACTCCTCGACGAGCTCGTAGGCGTCGTCGTCCGGGATCTGCCGGATCGGCGACTTCATCAGGTACGAGCTCGGCCCCTCGAGTGAGCCGGCGATGCCGTTGTTCAGGGCGAGCTTCCCGAGCCGCACTGCGTCGATCACGATGCCGGCGGAGTTCGGCGAGTCCCACACCTCGAGCTTCATCTCGACGTTGAGCGGCACGTCGCCGAAGCTCGA
>DASXDB010000256.1:0-10110 GCA_036490895.1 Gaiellaceae bacterium | reverse complement strand
GCCGACTCGTCGGCGCTCCCGACGTACCTCGTGTCCAAGCTGGCGGCGGAGGACGTGAAGGTCGCGCTCTCGGGCGAAGGGAGCGACGAGCTCTTCGGCGGCTACTACACGTACGTGGCCGACCTGCTCGCCACACGGTTCGGCGGCGCGGCGTCAGCGGCACGGCCGCTCGCCGAGCTGCTGCCCTCGTCGACGAAGAGGCTGAGCTTCGACTACAAGGCGAAGCGCTTCACCCGCGCGGCGGGGCTGCCGCCGCTCGAGCGCCACCACGGCTGGAAGGAGATCTTCTCCGCCGACGCGCGCGCCGAGCTCACCGGTCGGCAGAGCGACGTGGATCCGCTCGCGGAGCATCGCGCTCGCTTCGCCGAGACGGAGGGGCACGAGCTGCTGACGCGGCTGCAGGACCTCGACTTCGGCCTCTATCTCGTCGACGACCTGCTGACGAAGACCGACCGCGCGTCGATGGCGTGGTCGCTCGAGGCGCGCGTGCCGTTCATGGACAGCGTGGTCTCGAACTTCGCGTTCTCGCTCCCGGCGAAGCACAAGGTGCGCGGCCTGTCGAAGAAGCGCCTGCTTCGGCAGGCCGTCGAGCAGCTCCTGCCGCACGAGGTGGTGCACGGCCGCAAGCGCGGCTTCTCGATTCCCGCGGCTGCGTGGCTGCGCGGCGACCTCGAACCGTTCGCGCGAGAGACGCTGTCGGCGGAGACCGTGCGGCGCCAGGGCTTCTTCCGCCCGGAGGCCGTCGCGCGCGTGCTCGACGCGCACGTGTCGGGTCGCGAGGACCTCTCCCGCCAGCTGTGGGGGCTGCTCGCGTTCACGCTCTGGCACGAGCACCACGTCGAAGGCATCACCCGAGAAACATCGTTGGAGTCGGTGGTCGCGTGACCGGCGTAGGCTCGACGGAGCCGGCCAGGAGCGGAACCCCCGGCTTCGCCGGGGGTGGAGCGGGATGAGGGTCTGGTGCGACTTCACGGCGAGCGCGCACCCACTCGTCTTCCGCCCGCTCGTCGAGCGGCTCCGCGCGCAGGGCCACGAGGTCGAGATCACCGCCCGCGACTACGCGCAGACGCTGCAGCTGATCGAGTCGCACCGCATGACCGCGACGGTGATCGGCCACCACGGCGGCCGGTCGGCGATCGGGAAGTTCAACCAGCTGCGCTCGCGCCTGAAGGCGCTGCGGCAGTGGGCGAAGGGACGCGACTTCGACATCGCGCTCGCGCACGGCTCGCACGAGCTGACGATGACGGCGCGGCGGCTCGGCATCCCGAGCGCGACGACGTTCGACTACGAGTGGGCATGGCTGCAGCACCAGCTGGGCTGCCGCGCTGCGACACGAGTCGTCGTCCCCGACGCAATCCCTCCCGAGCGCCTGAAGAAGTACACGGCGGTGCCGCCGAAGCTCCGTCAGTACCCGGGGCTCAAGGAGGAGTACTACCTCTCGGACTTCGAGCCCGATGCTTCCGTGCTCGCCGACTGGTCGATCGATCCCGCGCGCGTCCTGGTGGTGCTGCGCCCGCCGCCGGACGTCTCGCTCTACCACCGCCACTCGAACCCGCTCTTCCCGCAGACACTCGAGCATCTCGGCCGGGCGGAGCACGTGCACGCGTTCGTGATCCCGCGCACCGACGAGCAGCGCGATTACGTGAAGTCGCTCGCACTGCCGTCGGTGATCGTCCCGGAGCAGGCGGTCGACGCACAGAGCCTGATCGCGTTCGCCGATCTCGTCGTCTCGGCCGGCGGAACGATGAACCGCGAGGCGGCGGCGCTCGGCGTGCCGGTCTACACGACGTACGGGGGGCGGCTCGGCGGCGTCGACGAGCAGCTCATACGCGACGGCCGCCTGCGGCCGCTGACCGATCCTCGGGCGCTCGAGCTCGAGAAGCGCGAGCGCGAGGCGGGCGGCCGGGAGCGCCGCGACCCGCAGCTCATGCTCGACCTGTTGCTCTCAGCCCGCGACGGTCGCTAGGACTTCCTCGCCGTAGCGCTCGAGCTTCGCAGGCCCGACGCCGCTGATCTGCGCCAGCTCGCCGAGCGTTCCCGGCTGCGCAGCCGCGATCGCGTGCAGGACCGAGTCGTGGAAGACGACGTACGGCGGCACCTCATCGGCCTTCGCGCGCTCGAGCCGCCACTCGCGCAGGCGCTGTGCACCGGCCGACCACTCCGCCTTCGCCGCGGCCGGAGCGGCACCGGAAACGCCGAGCTCGGCCAGGAAGCGCGACCGCTTGCCCCACCACGAGAGCCAGAGGATGCGCTTTGCGCGGGTCAGCCCGACGTAGAGCAGCCGCCGCTCCTCGGCTACCTCGGCATCGGTGCGCGCCTGTTTCGACGGCAGCTCCTTCTCCTGGAGCCGCGGCAGGAAGACCGCCTCGAACTCGAGCCCCTTCGCGCGATGAAACGTCATCAGGTGGATCCCGCGCGCCGTATCGCTCCCGGGTGAGAACCGTTCGCGCAGGTCGGCGACGAACGCTGCTGCGTCTCCGTCGAACTCCGCAGCGAGCTCGACGAGCCGGCCGAGGTCGTCCTGCCGAACCTGCTCCCGCTCCCCGAGCTTGTCCGGTCGGTGCTCGACCCACCCCGCAGCGAGCGCCTCCGCGCGCACGGCGTCTCCCGCCGTCACCGACGAGCGCTCGAGCCGGCGGCACAGTCGCCGCGCCGCCTCGCGGTCGAGCAGCGAGGCGCCCTGATACGGGATCCGCGCGCCGTGCAGCACCTGCTCGAAGTCGGTCAGGCGGGCGTTCGTCCGCGCGAGGATCGCCGCTTCCTCGAGCGGACAGTCGAGCCCCCGGATCGCCTCGACCAGCGCAGCGTCCTCGGAGGCGCCGTCCGGATACGGCCGCACGACCGGCTCCAGCCCGTCGGGACGCGTCGCGCGCAACGTCTTCTCGGCGCCGCCGAGGCGCGGCACGAGCATGTTCGCGAGCGCCAGCACCTGCGGCGACGAGCGGTAGTTCTCCTCCAGCCGGAAGACCTGCGCGTGCGGGAAACGGCTCGGCATCCCGAGCAGGTGCTGCGGGCCGGCGCCGGTGAAGGCGTAGATCGACTGGTAGTCGTCGCCGACGACACACAGGTCGTCGCGGTCGCCGAGCCAGAGGTCGAGCAGCGACTGCTGCAGCAGGTTGACGTCCTGGTACTCGTCGACCGTGAACGCGCGGTACTGCGCGCGAAACGTCTCGCGCGCTCCGGCCTCGTCCTCGAACACCTGGATCGCGAGCTCGAGCAGGTCCTCGAAGTCGATCGAGCCGCTCGCACGCTTGCGCTCCTCGTACTCGACGTACACGCGCTTCATCAGATCGATGGGGATCGGCGGCTCGCGGTCGCCGTAGCGCTCGGGCGGGATGCGGCGGTTCTTCGCCCACTCGACCTCCGTCGCGAGGTCACCGGCCGGCCGGAACTTGTACGGCGCGGGTAGGCGGTTCGCGATCTGGCGGAGCAGCAGCACCTTCGACGGCAGGATCGGCCCGAGCTGCTCCGGCGCGAAGTGGCGGAGCTGCCGCAGTGCAGCCGAGTGGAACGTCGACGCGCGGATCCCGGCGGCGCCAAGCGCCGCCAGGCGCGACCGGAGCTCACCGGCCGCCTTGTCGGTGAACGTCACCGCCATGATGGCGTTCGCCGGGAACGCCCCCGACGCGACCTGCTGCGCGATGCGCCGCGTGATCGTGGTCGTCTTGCCGGAGCCCGCGCCCGCGAGGATGCAGACGGGCCCGCGCACGGCCTCTGCAGCGCGGCGCTGCTGCGGATTCAGGCCGTCCAGGGGGTCCATCGAGCCACCGTACCGGCGTGGTCGGCGGGCGGGTGTGACGTCAGTGCAACGTGTCTTCCAGAACGGCTTCGGTGCCGATCCGGTGCGGCGCCTTGATCATCGACGACACCTTCGCGACGACGCCGAGGGTGTCTGCGCTCTCCGCCAGCCGCTCCAGGTCGCCGAGGCACTCCTCCAGCCACTCGGGGTCGATCGTGGCGCGAGCCGCCCGCATGATCTTCGGGTGGGAGGTCGGGCCGACCATCTCGCCCTCGTTCCAGAGCACCTCGTGGATCTTCTCGCCGGCGAGCACCCCGGTGAAGACGATCGGGACATCCTCCTCGTTGCGTCCGGAGAGTCGGATCATCTCCTTGGCGAGGTCGAGGATGCGCACCGGCTCGCCCATGTCGAGCACGTAGACCTGGCCGCGGCCGCCCATCGCGCCGGCCTGGATGACGAGCGACGACGCTTCCGGGATCGTCATGAAGAACCGCGTCAGGTCCGGATGCCGCACCGTCACCGGGCCGCCGCGCTCGATCTGCCGCCGGAAGATCGGGATCACCGAGCCGGACGAGCCGAGGACGTTGCCGAACCGCACTGCGACGAAGCGGGTCGAGACGTCGTCGCGGAGCGCGTACGACTCGATCAGCCATTCGCAGATCGCCTTCGACTGACCCATCATGTTGCGCGGGTTCGCCGCCTTGTCGGTCGAGATCTGCACGAACCGGTCGACTCCCGCCTCGATCGCCGCCTCGACGAGGTTACGCGTCCCGAGGACGTTGTTCGTCACCGCCTGCATCGGGTTCGACTCGAGCATCGCCACGTGCTTGTACGCCGCGGCGTGGAACACGACCTCCGGGTGGTGCCGTTCGAAGACGGCGCGCATCCGCGCGCGGTCGCTGCAGTCGGCCAGTACCGCGGTCACGGCCGGGTATTCACGCTCCTCGACGAGCTCACGCTCGATCTCGAACAGCGGGGGCTCGCCCTTGTCCACGAGCACGAGCCTGCCCGCGCCGATCCGCCCGAGCTGCCGGCAGAGCTCCGAGCCGATCGAGCCGCCGGCGCCCGTCACCATCACGACGCGGTCCTTCACATAGGCGGACACGGCTTCGAGGTCGACGACGACCTGCTGGCGGCCGAGCACGTCCTCGACCTGCACCGGGCGGATCTGGCCGGCCAGGTTCAGGTCGCCCGAGATGAGCTCGTTCAGGCCCGGCAGCGTCTTGACCGGCACCCGCTGGGCGCGGCAGTTCTCGACGATACGCTGGCGCACTGCGCCCGGGGCGGACGGGATGGCGATCAGCACCTCGTCCGGCTTGTTGTCGCGCAGTAGGTGCGGCAGGTCGTCCGTCGTGCCGAGCACCTTGACGTCGACGATGCGCGTGCCGCGCTTGCGCGGATCGTCGTCGACGAAGCCGATCGGTGTGTACGCGAGCTGTCGGTTGCGCTGCATCTCGCGCACCATCAGCTGGCCCGCGTCGCCGGCCCCGACGATCAGCACTTCCTTGCCGCGCGCGACGAGGCCCGCGCGCGGGCGCTCGATGAGCGTGCGCGCGAGCAGCCGCGTGCCTGCGACAAAGGCGAGGAGCAGCAAGAAGTCGAACGCGGCGATGCTGTGCGGCAGCCGCGACGTGTGGTTCGGCGGGAACGCGTACAGGACGAGGTAGGTGAGCGCCGACGCGATGATCACACCGCGCGCGGCGCCCCACATGTCGCGCGTCGACACGTACCGCCACCACCTGTTGTAGAAGCCGGAGAGCACGAAGATCGCGAGCTTGATGCCGACGACAAGCGTGACGACCTGCCAGTCGAGCAGATGCCGGTAGAAGATCGGCGTCGTCTTGTCGAAGCGCAGGAAGAACGTCAGCCGCCACGCGATGACGATCAGGACCGCGTCGAAGACAAGCTGCCAGACCCGGTGACGATTGACCGGGAAGCGCATGCCTACGAGTGCACGACTTGAGAGGCCCGCTTCAACACCGCCGCCACTTCCGTCTGCTGCTGTTCGTCGATCCCGGCCCAGAGCGGCAGGCATAGGTTCTCGCGGGCCGCCTTCTCGGTCTCCGGGAAGTCGCCCTCCGAGTAGCCGAGATAGCGAAGCGCGGGCTGCAGGTGCAGCGGCGTCGTGTAGAACGACGCGTGACCAACCTCCGCGTCGCGCAGCGCCTCGGCAAGCCCATCGCGTTCACGCGAGCGCACGCAGTACATGTGGTAGACGTGTCCGGCCTCGTCCTCGGGCGTCTCGACTACTCCGTCGAGCAGTTCGACGTAACGCGCCGCCGCCTCGCGCCGCAACCGCGTCCAATCGTCGAGTTGCCGCAGGAAGATCCTGAGCACCGCGGCTTGGACGGCATCGAGGCGCGAGTTGTAGCCGACGTAGAGGAAGTCCTTCTTCGCTGCGGAGCCGTGGAAGCGCAGCATCCGAATTCGCTCCCCGAGTTCCCCGTCGTTGACGGCCACGAGTCCGCCGTCGCCGAGCGCGAATAGGTTCTTGGACGGGTAGAAGCTGAAGGTCGATGCCACGCTGGAGCCGATCTCCGATGAGCCGAATGCTTGCGCCGCGTCTTCGATGATCGGCAGGCCGAAGGAACGAAGCTCCTCGACGCGAGCGGGCCGGCCGAAGAGATGCACCGGCATGATCGCCTTCGTGCGGTCGGTGATGCGGCGGCCGACGTCGGCTGGTTCGAGATTCAACGTCGCCGGATCGATGTCAGCGAACACCGGCGTGGCGCCGCGGCGCGCGATCGCCTCCGCGGTCGCGTAGAACGTGAACGACGGGCAGATCACCTCGTCACCGGGGCCGATCCCCATCGCATCGAGCACGAGGACGATCGCGTCCGTCCCGTTCGCGACGCCGATCGTCTCCTCGACCCCGAGGTACTGCGCAGCCTCGCCCTCGAACGCCTCGACCTCCGGCCCGAAGATGAAGCGTCCGGACTCGAGGGTGCGCGCGAACGCGTCTTTCAGCTCGGGAATGAGCGGCGCGTACTGCGCCTGAACGTCAACGTGAGGAATCGTCATGGGTGGAAAGCGTACCCGGGCGGCGTCGACCCCAGATCCAGTACGCCACCGCAACCACGATTCCCGCTGCCACCGCGAGCTCGACGTAGCGGAACGCGCTGTCGAAGCTGTGCCAGCTCGACCCGAGCGCCCAGCCGATCGCGGCGAGCACGAGGCACCACGCCGCGTTTCCGAGCAGTGTGAGGACGTTGTACCGGCCGAACGGGCTCCCGAAGAGACCGGCCGGGATCGAGACGAAGGAGCGGGCGAGAGGGGTGACGCGTCCGACGAGAACGGCCCATGCGTCCCAACGTTCGAACCAGCGCTCAGCGCGATCGAGGCGTTCTGCAGAGAGGTGAAGCCAACGACCGCGGCGCTCGACGAACGGGCGTCCGCCGCGAATCCCGATCCACCACCCTGCGATCGAGCCGACCTGGTAGCCGACGACACCGGCGACGACAACGGCGAGGTAGGCGACAAACCCCGTCGCGTGCCAGCCCACGATGTTCATCTCATGCACGAGCGCGCCCGAGGCGAGCGCACCTCCATAGACCATCACGAGCTCGCTCGCCGCCGGAAAGACCGCGTCAACGGCCATCAAGATGAAGATCGCAAAGACGCCGTAGTGTGCAAGCCACGAGGTCACGGGGCGACTCTAGCGTCGGTACCTGAAGGACACGAACCGCTCCGACGTGCCGACGTCGCTCGCGATCACGAGATGCGCGACGTACGTGCCGGCGAAGGCGGGCGTGCCGCCGGGCAGACGTCCGTCCCAGCGCACCGAGCCGGCTCCTGCCTGAAGCGTCGCCGCAGGCAGCGCGCGGAGCAGCACCCCGGCCGCCGTCTCGATCCGCAGCGTCACCTGCGCGGGACGCATGAGCGTGAAGCCGACGCGAACAGTGCCGCTCGCGGAGCGGGCGACGACGAGCGCCTGCAGTGTGGTGTCGACCCTGAAGGTGCGCTCGATCGTCGAGGCGCGGCCGAGGTCGTCGGTCGCGGAGACGTCGAATCGCCACATGCCCTCGTGATCGAACGCGCCCGCGGTGAACGAGTACGACCCGGCCGGATGCACAACGCCGGTCTCGAGCGGGTGCTGCACCCCGTCTGGCCCGATCAGCGCGGCGGTCACCGTCGACGGGCGAACGATCTTGTAGGAGAGCGCCTCCGCGGTCAGGCCGGTCTCGCCCGTGAGAAGCGGCAACGCCGGCGCAGGCGCATAGACGCCCGCGTACTGGACGAGCAGCGCCTCCTTGGCAGGCTGCTCGGCGCGGCCACTCGGTCGATCGAGGAGCCGCCCGTCGAACGCCGCCGTGACGGAGTCGCCTGAAGCGACGCCGACAGCCGTGACCGCGCCGAGTCGGACGAGGACCTGCGCGAGCTCGAAGCTGGTCAGGCCGGAGCTGTAGCCCGGGCGCCCGCCGTCCACGGCGACGAGGACGATGCGGCCGTCTGCGAGCTGGCCGACGGCAGCGCGTGCCGTGCGCGTGCCGACCTGGTCGTTCGTGAAGTCCTCGAGCGAGCGGAAGACCGCCTTGCCGTTCCGGACGAGCACGGGGCCTCCCCCGAGCGCCGAGACGATGCCGCCCCAGTCGGGCTGCAGCCCGAGCCGCACATGGATCGTCGTGCCGACCGGCGCTTCCGCCTGCAGCTTCGCCGCCGCCGCGCCGACGGCCATCACGACCGCGCCGCCGGGCAGGATCGGCTCGCCGCCTCCCGACGCGGTCGAGGTGACAGCGCCGCTCAAGTCCGTGTTCGGTGTCGCCGGCGGGAAGGCTGCCAGCACCGCTTCGGCGGCGCCCGCGACGGTCGGCGTCCGCGGGCCGTAGGCAGCGGTGAAGAGCACGGTCTGGCCGGGAGCCGGTGTCGCGTTCAGGCCGGTCAGCGTCCGCCGCTGGCCGGTTCCCTGCCACGTCCCGAACAGCTTCACGCGGTCGACATGCAGCGTGCCGCCCGCGTCGATGCCGATCGAGCTCCGGCTCGCCTGCGGCGGCTGTGCCAGCACGCCGCCCGTGATCCAGATACCGCTCGGCCTGCGGTCGGCTCGAACGAAGTCGCCGTTGATCCCGACGCTCGTCGCGGTCGCAGCGGTATCACGCTCGATCTGCGTGACCGGCTCGAAGCCTCCGGTGAGGGTGCCGCGCGCGAGCACCGGAGTCAGCGCGTACAGCCCGCCCGGCCGCGGAGCGGTGATCACGTTCAGGACGACGGCGCCGTGCGGCGTGAACGCGACGGTTCGGTCGAATGTGACTCCGGGAAGCAGCTGCGTCCCCTGCGCTCCGGCGGAGGCCGCGAACGCGAGTGTGAGCACGAGAATGATCGCAGCGCGGCGCGGCATGCCCCGTTCGAGGGTAGCCGAGGCCCTGTCTTACCTCGGTCTTACACCGCCTTCGTTCCAGCCACACCGGCGGCAATGACGCTTTGCGCCGACCACGCGATCGGAGGGAGAGAAATGCGCAAGGTGATTCTCACGATGGCCGGTCTCGCCGCACTCGTCACGACGAGCGTCGCCGTCGCGCACGGGATCGAGGGAGCGAAGACTGCGAAGGCCGTCGCTGCGACGTTCTCCGCCTCGGCGGGAACGACCACGTCGCGGACCTGCACGACGACGGACGGCAAGACGATCACCGTCACCGACGGGAAGTACACCGGCACCGCCGCCGGCGATCCGGATCTCGCGGGCGCGATCACGCTGCGCGTGCGCAGCGTCGTCAACACGACCGACAAGGTCGGCACCGTCAACGGCGCCTTCCGCGTCGACGTGAGCGGCCGCGACACGACCGGGGCGTTCGCGAGCGTGTACGACAACGGTGCGATCGCCGGCCTCACGACCGGCCGCGCGCACAGCCCGGGAGCCAAGATCGTCGGCAACGTGTCCGCCACGTTCGAACCCTCGACCGGCTTCACGGACGGGAAGATCGGCGGCGGGACCGCCGGCGGCTCGGCCGTCGAGCTCGGCACCGGCTCGTGCAAGCCGGCGCAGACGCAGCAGGAGCACAGCACGGCGCGCGGTGCTATCGCGGCGCTGTCGACCGCGTCGATCACGGTTGCCGGACTGACGTGCAACCTGCCGTCGAGCAAGTCGACTGACATCAACGCGAAGTTCAAGACCGGCGACAACGTCGAGATCCGCTGCGACTTCGCGAACGGCCAGAACACGCTGACCCGCATCGAGAAGCGCGGTCACTAGCGCTCGGTCGGGTGCCCGGCACGTGCCTCGGGTCTACACTCGGGGCATGTGCCGGAACATCCGCATCCTCTACAACTTCTCGCCGCCCACCACCGACGACGAGGTCCGCGCGGCAGCGGAGCAGTTCGTCCGCAAGGTGAGCGGCATGACGAAGCCGTCGAAGGCGAACGAAGAGACGTTCGCG
>DASXDB010000255.1:0-6209 GCA_036490895.1 Gaiellaceae bacterium | reverse complement strand
CTGCTGATCGGGACGATCGTGACCGGGCTCTTCCTCGCGATCTCGATGACGTCGGGCGGCGGCGCCTGGGACAACGCGAAGAAGTCGATCGAGGACGGCGCGTACGGCGGCAAGGGCTCGGAGGCACATGCCGCGTCTGTGACCGGCGACACCGTCGGCGATCCCTACAAGGACACGGCCGGTCCCGCGATCAACCCGATGATCAAGATCGCGAACATCGTCGCGATCCTGATCATCCCGCTGATCGTCTCGATCCACGGCTAGTGCGGCCTCTCATAACGTTTGACTGGAAACGAATGGGATCGCAGAGGCCGCACTACTCGGCCGCTTCGCGGCCGCCGGCCGCAGGGCGGCCGGAATAGTGCGGCGTCCTCGAACGATTGGTTTCGGGTGAGACGTTGGGAGACGCCGCACTAGAGCGTTCCGCGCGGAGGCCTGGCTCACCGGGCCTCCGCGCTACATTCGCTCCATGGATCGTCGCGTTGCGGCGCCCGTCGGTTCGGTCGTGGCGCTCGGAGTCGCGACCGGGCTCGTCTACGCGGTCAAGCCGATCGCGCCGGTGCTCAGCCTCGGCGTCCTGTACACGCCCGCCGTCCTCGCCGCCGCCGTGTGCTTCGGCGCCGTCTGGGCGATCGCCGTCGCCGTCGCGGCGATGCTGGCATTCAACTTCCTGTTCCTGCCGCCGGTGCACACGCTCACGCTGGCCGATGCGCGCAACTGGACGGCGCTCGCGGTGTATCTGCTGACGGCGATCGTCTGCAGCAACCTCGCGACGAGCGCGCGGCGGCGCGCCGCCGAGGCCGAGCAGCGTGAACGGGAGTCGGCGCTGCTGGCCGACGCGTCGGCGGCAGTGCTCCGGGAGGAGCCGCTCGACGAGATCCGCGAGCGCGCGCACCACGTCCTTGCGGGCGAGCTCGCGCATGCGCGCTTCGAGGCGGGGGTCGAATCGTTGCTCGCTCTCGCCGAGCAACGACTCCACGCCGAAGCGGTGCGCCGCTCGGACGCGCTGAAGACGCTCATCCTCCAAGCCGTCTCTCACGACTTTCGGACGCCGATCGCGACGATTCGCGCTGCCGTCGACGGGCTTCAGGCATCCGACGTGTCCTTGTCGCCCGAAGACCGCGCCGAGCTGCTCGACACGATCGCGCTCGAGGTGGCGCGACTCGCGCGATTGGTCGAAAGCGTCCTCGATCTCTCGAGGCTCGAAGCGGGAGTGGCCGCACCGAGAACGGAGGTCTGGGAGATCGACGACGTGCTTGCCCGGGCGATGCTCGAGCTTCCCGCCGGAGATCGCATTCGCGTCAACGTCGTCGACGGGCTGCCGCCCGTCGCCGTCGACGCCGCACAGATCCAGCGGGTGCTCGCCAACGTGCTCGACAACGCACTCAAGTACTCCGCTGCCGGAGTCGAGGTGCTCGCGCACACGGACGGTGTCCGGGTGCTCGTCGACGTGCTGGACGAGGGAGGTGCGCCCATTCGGCCGGGGCTGGGCCTGGGGCTCACGATCGCCCATGGGTTCGCCGAGGCGAACGGCGCAACGCTCGAGCTTCTTCCACGGGAGGGCGGCGGAACGCGAGCCCGCCTCTCGCTGCCGATGCAACGCATCCCGGAAGCGGTCGCGACATGAAGCAGCGCGTCATGGTGATCGACGACGAACCACAGTTCTTGCGTGCGCTGTCGACCAACCTGCGCGGCGCGGGCTACGAGGTCGATACGGCTGCGACCGTGGCCGAGGCGCTCGCGGCGGCGCCGCTGCGTCCGCCCGACGCGTTCATCCTCGACCTGCTGCTTCCCGATGGGTCCGGGCGCGACGTGTGTCGGGAGCTACGTGCGTGGAGTGCCGCGCCGATCATCCTCGTCTCGGCCGTCGGCGACGACGACGAGAAGATCGCTGCGCTCGACGCCGGCGCCGACGACTACGTGACGAAGCCGTTCGCGATCGGCGAGCTGCTCGCTCGGCTTCGCGCCGTTCTCCGCCGCGCCGGGTCACCGTCCGAGCCGGTGATCGACGTCGGGCCGATCCGTGTCGACTTCGAGAAGGCGTCGGTGACCGTCGACGGCGAGCTCGTGCATCTGACGCCGCACGAGTTCAAGATCCTGCGGCTCCTCGCGGTCAACGAAGGAAAGCTCCTCACGCATCGCGCGATCCTGCGCGAGGTGTGGGGGCCGACCTACGGCGACGAGTCGAACTACCTGCACGTGTACGTCTCGCAGCTTCGTCGGAAGCTCGAGCCCGATCCCGCACGTCCGCGGTACCTGCTGACCGAGCCCGGCGCGGGGTACCGGCTCGTCGCGCCCGTGACTTGAGATCTTCTTGAGAGCGCCACCGCGATCCTGAGCCGGCACTGAGGCTGGTCGTCCTACCGTCGAACCATGAACGCCAAGTTGCTCGCGCCGGTGCGGTCGTGGGAAGCGCGCCGCGCTCTTCGCGGAGCACGACGGCGCGCCGACGAGGAGCTTGCAGCAACCCGGCTCCCGCCGCCACGGCTTGCGTGGCGCGCCGCCGAGCTCGTGTCGGAGGAGAACCGCATCGACCTTGCCCGTTCGCTCGCGGATGTCGTCCACGCCGCCGACGAGCGGCTGCTGCCGGCCGCATCGCCGATCGCGCGTGCCGCGGTCCGCGGCTGTCGTCCACAGCTGCTCGCCATCGCCGCGCGCCTGTTCGAGGTGTCGAAGCCCGTGTCTGCGCGGGGTGTGCTCCAGGTGGAGCGGCTGCTCACCGACGGTTCAGGTCCGTTGTACGGGCGTGGCGACGGCGACCGGCTGCTCGTCGCGGCGACGCGCATCCTCGTCGTCCTCGACGGCGGCGAATGAGCATCCGCGAGCTCGATCGCCGCACGCCGCGGCTGAAACGCGTCGTCGTGGGCCGGCCGATGGCGTCGGACGAGATCGACCAGACGCTCCTCCCGAAGTGGCTCGCGCTCCCGATCTTCGCGTCGGACCCGCTGTCCTCGGTCGCATACGCAACCGAGGCGGCACTGGTCGTGCTGGTCGGCGCATCGGTCGCCTCGGCGCACCTCGTCTTCCCGGTCGCGCTGGCGATCGCGGCGCTGCTCGCAATCGTGGTCCTCTCGTACAGGCAGACCGTTCAGGTCTACGAGAGCTCCGGCGGCGCCTACATCGTCGCGAAGGAGAACCTCGGGCGGCTCCCCAGCCTCGTGGCCGCAGCGGCGCTGCTCACCGATTACGTGCTGACGGTTGCGGTGTCGGTGGCGGCGGGCGTGCTTGCGCTCACGTCGGCGGTCTCGTCGCTTCGCGGGCATGAGCTGACATTGTCGCTGGCCTGCGTCGTCTTGATCGCGATCGCCAACCTGCGCGGCGTGAAGGAGGCCGGGATCCTCTTCGCGCTTCCGACCTACGGCTTCGTTGCATCGATCTTCGCGCTCGTCGGAGTTGGGCTCGCGCGGTGTGCGGACGGCACGTGCCCGCAAGCGACTGTCCCACACCCGCTGGCCGGTGGTGCGGGCGCTCTCACCGCGTTCGTCGTCCTGCGTGCGTTCGCGTCGGGCTCGACCGCGCTCACCGGTGTCGAGGCGATCGCCAACGGTGTCAATGCCTTTCGCCGGCCCCATGGTCGGAACGCGGCGACGACGCTGCTCGTGCTGGGCACGATCGCGATCGCGATGTTCGTCGGCGTGTCATGGCTCGCAGTCCACGTGCACGCGCGCCCGACATCCACCGGCACACCGTCCGTCCTCTCGGAGATCGCGCGCGCGGTGTTCCCATCGTCATCTGCGCTCGGGTTCATGTACTGGGCGGTGCAGACGCTGACCCTCGCGGTTCTCGTGCTCGCCGCCAACACGTCGTACCAGGGCTTCCCGCGGCTCGCGGCCTTGCTCGCGCGCGACCGCTTCTTCGCCCGTCAGTTCACGAACCTCGGTGACAGGCTCGTCTTCTCGAACGGGATCATCGTCCTGACGGCGATCGCCATGGCGCTGCTCTGGGTGTACGACGCAAGCGTCGACTCGCTGATCCATCTCTACGTGATCGGCGTCTTCACCGCGTTCACCCTCTCGCAGTCGGGGATGGTCCGTTACTGGCTGCGGACCCGGGACGAGGGCTGGCGGTGGAAGATCGTCATCAATGCGGTCGGCGCCGCGGCGACCGGCGTTGTGACGCTCGTCGTGATCTGGACGAAGTTCGCCGAAGGCGCCTGGCTCGTGACGGTCGCCGTGCCGTTGCTCGTCGCCTGCTTCCTCGGGATCAACCGCCACTACCGCCGGTTCGCGCGCCGGCTGCGTGCCGGTATGGGCGCGGTGGCTGCCGGGCGCCGGCCGACGAACGAGGTGCTGCTCGCCGTCGACGCGATCGACGTCGCCACCGAGGGCGCGCTGTGGTACGCGCGGCAGATTGCGCCGCCGGACCGCATCCGGGCGCTGCACCGGCCGGGCCGCCGCACCGACTCCGGGATCCGTGCGCGTTGGTTCGAGTTCGCCATGGAGCCGCGGCTCGAGCTGCTGGCGACGAACGAAGGGCGAGTGCAGCCGTTGCTCGAGGAGGTCTGGAGCCTGCCGCGCGGTGAGTCCGACTTCGTGACGGTCGTCGTGCCTGAGCAGTTCAGGCGAGCGTCGCTTCTGTCGGCCACGGGCGCGACCTCGTTCCTGCTCAAGCTCAGGCTGTTGTCGGAGCCCGGCGTCGTCGTCACCGATGTGCCGGCGGTGAGCGACCGGCGTGGGCCGGAGGGGCGAACGCCGACCAAGCTCGCCGTTCGAGTTCTGGTCGCGAACGTGCATGCGGGCTCGCTCCGCGCGCTCGCGTACGCGCAATCGCTCGGCGTCGAGGACACGCGCGCCGTCTCGTTCGCCTTCGACGGCGACGAGGCGACGAAGGTGCGAGCGGGGTGGACGAGCGCGGGCATCCAGATGCCGCTCGATCTGCACGAAGCCGCCTACCGCGACATCGGGGCGCCGCTGCTCGCCTACCTCAGGGAGCTGACCGCGGACCCGGATACCGTCGTGAACGTCGTCATGCCGGAGGTCGTCGTCCGCGGCTGGGCCCGGGTGCTGCACAACCAGCGGGCGCTCTACATCAAGCGCGTGCTCCTCTTCGAACGGCACGTGGTCCTGTCGAGCGTGCCGTACCAGCTCTTCCGCTGAACGTCTACCGTTCCCCGGCGTGCAGAACCGGGTGCTCGTCTACGCCGAAGCGCTCGACGTCGCCGCCGAGGGCGCGGTCTGGTACGCGCGCAGGGTGGGCGGCGGGCGCTTCGACGCCCTCCATGTCGCGGGGAAGCACACCGATTCAGGCATCCACGCGCGCTGGTTCGAGTTCACGGGCGGTGACTCCCGGCTCGACGTCCGGCCCGCCGGAACCGACGCGCAGCAGGTCGTGCTGTCCGAGATCGAACGCTTGCGCGATGAAGGTGACGACGTCGTCGTCACGGTCGTGCTGCCCGAGCAGTTCCGTAAGCGGTCGCTGCTCGCGGCGGCGCAGCGCGCCCAGTTTCGCCTCAAGCTTCGGCTGCTGACCGAGCCGCGGGTCGTCGTCGCGGACGTCCCGGCGGTCACGTCCGGACGGCGCCCGGAGGGCCACGTGCCGGATCGCCTGGTTGTCCGCGTCCTCGCCGGGGAGCCGGACGATGCAACCACACGGGCGATCGACTACGCCCGCGGGATCGGTGCCGACGAGCTGCGGGCAGTCCACTTCGGCCAACGGGATTGGGCCGATTCCGACCTCGACGTCCCGGTCGACGACGAGCCGCTCGACGGGCGCCTCGGCGACGCGATCCTCGACTACGTGCGCCGACTCACGGCAGACGAGACCTCGGCCGTGAACGTCGTGCTGCCGGAGCGGCTCCACGCCAACCTGCCGCGGCTGCGGGGCAGGCGGGCGATCGCCGTCAAGCGGTGCCTCCTGTTCGAGCCGCACGTGATCCTGAGCAGCGTCCCGATGCCGGACTAGGCTCCCGCTCGTGCCACGGCGTCGCCGGCAGAGCCACGGCCTCGAGCGCGTCCTCGGCGCGCCCGCGCTGTTCGCGACCGCCTACGGCAACGTCGGCTCGTCCATCTACTACGCGCTCGGCCTCGTCGCGGGGATCGCGCTCGGGCTCACGCCGCTCGTCTTCATCGTCAGCGGGCTGATCTTCGCCGCGACGGCGGCGACGTACGCCGAAGGCACTGTCCGCTACCCGGAGGCCGGTGGGTCGTCGAGCTTCGCACGCCACGCGTTCAACGAGCTCGTGTCGTTCGGCGCGGCGTGGGCGCAGATGC
>DASXDB010000254.1:0-8046 GCA_036490895.1 Gaiellaceae bacterium | reverse complement strand
GTGCACCTGCGGGTCGAGGCGTTCTTGAGCACGAGCTTGTAGGTGATGTTGCCCGCGCCGGCGCTGCCCCTGACGGCGCTGAACGTTCCGTTGAGTTGCGCGCCCGTGCACGCCGCGTCGACGTGTGCGCCGGCGGAGGTCACGGCCGCGGCCGCGGCGATGACCACGACAACGAATGTCAGAAGACGCGTCATACCCGTTCTACGCCACCGTAGCGCCGTGCGTCACAGGTGCTTGTAAAAGAACGTTGCGTCGCAATAGCTTCCGTCCGGGTCGAGCGCGAAGTCCGGCACGGTGCCGAGCCTGGTCCAGCCGAGGCGCCCATAAAGCCGATCGGCGGCCCGGTCTGCGACGGTATCGAGAACGAGCAGCGTCTTCCCGTCGTCGCGTGCCTCGTGCTCGAGCTGCTCCATCAGCGCCCGTCCCACTCCGCGGCCGCGCGCACGCCGATGCACGACCAGCTTCGCGACGTCTGCACGGTGCTGTGAGTTCGGCGGCCACGCGTGCACGAGTTGCACCGTACCGACGAGGCCGCCGTCGACGTACGCCGCGAGCAGCACGCGTGTCCCTCGCTCGAGCTCGGGGAGCAGCGACTCGTAGAACGCCCGCGCGTCGTCCAGGCCGAACCCCGCCATGAAGCTGACGGAGTCGCCGCCGTCGACGGCATCGACGAGCACCTCGGCCAGGTCGCCGATCGCTGCCCGGGCGGCATCCACGTCGAGACGTCTCACCTCCACCCCCATCGCGGCGATGCTACGGGTTGCGTCGTGGGAACGGCCACGGGCCGTCCCCACGACGATGCCGGGGTTACTTCTCGGCGTAGTACTCGTACAACGCGCCGTCGGAGCCGCTCGACAGACCCAACTCGTCGACCGTGGCGCCTGTGGCGATGAACGCCGAAGGGTCGCCGCCGTAGGTCACGACGTCCGAGATCTCGCACATCGTCCCGAACCCTTGGACGTAGATCGCAGGCGTCGACTTGTAGTAGGTCGAGCTCGGGTCGTCTTTGCTCGCCAACCAGAAACCGTATGCGACGTCGGCGAACCGCCCCTGGCTTCCGTCACCGCGCTGCACCGGCTGAGCGGTGCAGACGACAACGCGCGCCGACTCGTCGATCGCAGAGCCGAACTGCGCCGTGAAGGCGAGATCCTGTCCCAAGTCATATCCGTGGTTTCCGTCCCAACCTGCTCCTGTGAGACCGGCCGGATCGGGGTTGTTCGTATAGACGTACTCCCCGTCCGGGTAGACCCCCGGATCGACTCCGGTGGTGATGCCGCCCCAGATCGCGTTGCCGCCCTCGATGAACCCGGGCGATTGCGTGCTGAGGAGCGTCGTCGCGAACAGCACGTACTCCTGCCCGGCGGCGAGGGTCAGGCCGCCCGGGATGACGAACGTGACCGGGCGGAACCCCGATCCTGCGGGCGCCGTCATGTCACCGGAGACGAAGAGCTGCGTCCCCGCCTCGTTGCCGTCCCAGGTGTACACCGCGCCGCGGAACTTCTCGTTCGAGTCGACATCCATGTAGAACGTCCAACTCGAGAGGGACTGGCCGTTCCCGAGAATGGTTTGGCCGTACGTCGGCGTCTCGTTGACGCCCCACTCGTTGACCTCGTCCGAGCCGTTCCATGACGAGACCGTCGAGATCGTCGTTCCCGCGAATGCAGGAGCTGCAAAGGCCAGCAGCCCGGCAACGCACACGACCAGCAGTGCAAGTCGTTTCATCGTTTCCTTTCGCTCGAGCGCTCCAGCCGCAAGACGCGGCGGCGCCTGCGACCCCTTGCGCCGCCTGACCTCGGGCGCGCCGAGAATGTGTCGGTGGCGCCGGACGGCCCGCCCTCCCCCTAGAGGGTGATCTCGACGGCGCGCACAGCGGCTACCGAAGCTGCGTCGACCGGTCGCGCGCGAGACGCTGCACCAGAAAACCCCCGGCAAGCAGCGTGAACCCGACCGCGAGGAAGCTCGTCGCCCGGGTGAGCGAGGAGAGCTGCGAGAGATCGAAGAGGAAGAGCTTTGCGAGCGCGAGGGCGAGCAGCCCGAGGCCTGCGTAGCGCAACTCTTTCAAGCTGCGCGTCAGCCCCGACGCGAGGAGACCGAGTGCGACCAATCCCCAGAGGGCTGAGACCATCGTCTCGCCGCGCTGGAACCTCGCGTGCAGATCTGCACCGCCGAGACGCTGCGACAGGTCGAGCACCACGAGCGATCCGGCGTAGACAGCCAGCAGTGCGGACGCACCGGCCGCGGCGAGGTCGAGGCGCTCTACGAGCAACGGCCGGCCGAGCAGGAGGACCGCCGCGACCGCGAGCGCGAGGACGAGGATCACCAGTAGGCCGAGATGGTGCGCCGGATGCGCCTCCTCCTCGAACAGACGGCCGAGAGGCGTGTCGAGGCTCAGCAGGTGCACGGCCGCCGCCGCGAGGTAGCCGATCCCCGCCGCCTGGAAGGTCGGCCGGTTCAGCTCTCGGGCCAGCGCGAGGAACGTCAACCCCTCGAGCATCCATGCGACGGCGAGGCTTCCGTTCGAGAGCAGGAAGGCGGTCGCGAGTGCAACGCTGAACGACGCGAACGCGAGGAGCAGGACACCGAGATCGCGCTGCCCGAGTGCCGACACTCCGGCCGCCGACAATCCGTATGCGGCCGCGACCGCGAGAAAGACGATGCCTCGCTCGCCGGAGCCGTCGAACAACGCCCACATCGCGAGCAGCATCAGCGGGAGCGTCGAGGTCGCGAGCAGTCCTCTGAAGCCGTCGATCCGAGCGCGCCGGTGACCGTAGGCGGCCGCGCCTGCGAGCGCGAGCGCGAGCACCGCGATGGCGAGTGCGCCGGCTGTGCCGCGATGAGGCCATTCGTTCCGGTAGCCGGTCACGGCGTCGAGCACACCGTGCCGACGCGCCTCGAAGATGTAGACGGCTGCCTGTGCGAACAGCAGCGTGTACGCGAGACCGCCGAGGGCACGCCAGTTCCGCCCCCGGCCGATCGCGAGAGCGGCAGCCGTTGCGACTGCCGACGCGGCCAGCCCGAGCGTGGTCAGCTTGCCCTCGACCGTGGGAGGGGCGATCACGACCGCTACCAACCCGAGGACGGCCAGGAGCTCCGAGCCCCACGCCAGCGCGAGCGCGGCGGCGAGCAGCGCAACGGCCACGACCGCGCCGAGAACCGTTCCCGTCCAGAGCAGGTGATAGCCGCGGCTCGCGGCGTATAGCGTGATGTACATGCCGCCGATCCCGGCGCCGGCGGCGGCAAGGCCGGCGACCAGGTGGTCGAACCTCCGGCGGATCACGACCGCGGCGCCGACGAGGACGACCGAGACGCCGCCGCCGATCGAGCACCGGACGGCCGGTCCGATCCAGCCGCGGCTCGCGGCCAGAGCGAACACGAAGACGATCCCGAGCAGCGTCACGACGCCGCCCGCGACGGCGAGCCCGGTCGGCCCGGCGAGCCACGAGAGATCGCGCGGCTTGCGGTCGGGACGCGTGACGACCTGAGCCGGCGGAGCAGCAGCCGGCACCGCAACGCGCCGGCCCTGCAGTGCCGCAAGCTCCGCGCGAATCGCGGACGCCTCGTCGGCCGTTCGGCGCTCGAGCAGGGCGAGCCGCCTGCTCAGAGCCTCGATCCGGACGTCGATGTCGTCCATGCGCGCACTATTCGCTCGACTCGGACGGCCTTCAAGCCGATGGTCGACGACCGGTACGAGAACGTCGACGGACGGTCGCGGCTTCGGTGGCGGTCGAGCCGCGATTCATGACAACCTCCGGAGATTGAGCTTGACCGGAGATCATGTCGCTCGCGTCCGTGCGGCCGAGCTCGTCGGCGCGCTCTCGCTCGCGACCGACCTAGGAACGGGCCAGCCGCTCGAGCACGCGCTGCGCACGGCAGTGCTCGCCGTGCGGCTCGCCGAGCTGGCCGGCGGCTCGCCGGAAGAGCTCCGCGACACGTACTACGTGGCGCTCCTGCACGCGTCCGGGTGCACCTCGAACGGACATGAGGCGACGCAGTTCTTCGGCGAGGACATCGAGCACCGAGCTGCCTTTTTCCTGATCGACCCGACCGACGTGAATCAGGTGGTGGCGTTCTACCGCGCGCACGTCGCCCCCGGTCGCGCACCCGACGTCCGTGAGCAGATGGTCGAAGCCGCCCTCGCCAACCCTGAACGATCGGCCGATTCGTTCGCGGCGATGTGCGAGGTGGCGCAGCGGTTCGCAGGCTGGCTCGACCTTGGCGCCGGAATCGAAGCGTCGCTCGAATTCGTGTTCGCCCGCTGGGACGGCCGCGGGTGGCCGAGAGACGTCGGCGGAGACGACTTGCCGTTCCCGGCGCGTGTTCTGCATGTCGCGCGGGACTATTCGCTGTTTCTCTCGGCCGGTGGCCGGGAGGACGCTCGGACGGTCCTCGAGCAGCGGTCCGGCGAGGCATACGACCCATCGCTGGTCGTGCTCGCCTTGAAAGGGTTCGACGACACGCTCTCCGACCTCGACGAATTGCGCATGTGGGATCACGCGCTGGAGAGTGAGCCGTTCCCGCAGATCTACCTGTCGGACACGGGGATCGAGGCCGGCTTCGGCGCCGTCGCGGCGCTGACGAACCTCAAGTCACCGTGGCTTCGCGAGCACTCGACGAACGTCGCAGACCTCGCCGAGGCGGCGGCGTGGCGCATGCAGCTCTCGCCGGACGCCGTCGCGTTCCTTCGCCGCGCAGCGCTCGCGCACGATCTCGGCCGCGTCGGCGTGTCGAACGCGATCTGGGAGAAGCCCGGCGCACTCGGTTTCGGCGAATGGGAGCGAGTTCGCCTGCATCCGCACTTCACCGAGCGCGCACTCGCGCAGTCGCCGACCCTGGCGCCGATCGGGCTCCTCGCGGGCTCTCACCACGAGCGCCTGGACGGATCCGGCTATCACCGCGGCGTTCGCGCACCGGCGCTCGACGCGGCCGCACGCATTCTTGCCGCCGCCGACTGCTACTCGGCGATGAGCGAAGACCGGCCGCACCGCCCGGCGCTCGAGCCCGACGAGGCGGCGGCGCTCCTCATACTGGAGGCGACGGAACGGCGACTCGACCGCGACGCCGTCGATGCAGTGCTCGCTGCTGCGGGTCATCACCTTGCCAAGCGACCTCGTGAGCTCCCTGCCGGCCTAACGCGGCGCGAGCTCGAGGTGCTGCTCGCGCTCGTGGTCGGGCGATCGAATCAGGCGATCGCAGACAGCCTCGGCATCTCCGCCAAGACGGTCGGGCACCACGTCCAGCACGTCTACCAGAAGGCCGGCGTGCGCAGCCGCGCCGCGGCGACGGTCTGGGCCTTCGAGAACGAGCTCGTCCACCGGCAGTAGGGCGTTCGCCCGATGTGTGCCGATCGGGCCGGCGCAACACTCGTCGAGACAATTCCAGACGAGAGGAGATGACGTGATCCTCGCAACGACGACTGTCGACGACCTCGACACGTTCGTGAAGATCTACGGGACGAAAGGCGCCGACAAGCGCAAGCTCCACGGCTCGAAGGGCTCGACGGTCTTCCGGGACCCGAACGAAAGCGACCGGGTCTGGGCGATCTTCGACTGGGATCTCGAAGGCTGGGGCAACTTCGCCTCGGATCCCGACGTGCCGGCGATCATGCAGGAGGCCGGTCACAGGACCAAGCCGCAGGTCGGCGAGCTCGTCGGACGGTTCGACGCGTAGGAATGACGTGAGGGGAGGCGGCGAGACCGCCGCCTCCCCGGGGCGCCTCAGACGTAGTGGATGTCGAGCCGCCGCGACCGTCCCTCCGCCAGCCGGTGGACGAACGTGCTGCGCGGTGGGCAGTGATCGGACGCCCAATCCGGGTTGGTGAAGTCGATCTCGATCACGGTGATGTCGCGGCTAGCGACGAGATCCACGATGTGTGCCCGGACGCCGAGCACGATCGCCTCCCGCTCGTGGCTGGACCAGTCGCCCACCCCGTGCCAGCTTCCGTTGCGATCGGTCACCTGGACGTCCGGTGCGTACGCCAGCCGGTAGGTGCGAGCCGTCGGCGTCTCGTGCAGCTCCTCGTAGAACCCTTCCCATTCCGCGCGCGTCTCTCGTTCGAGCTGTGAGCGCGCGAAGAGTGAGTCGGCGGCTTCGCAATGCAGCGCGGTCGCGAGCTGCGTCCTCGCTCTGTACAACCGGCTGCGCACCGTTCCGACCGGGACGCCGGTGAGCGCGGCGATCGCTTCGTAGCTGCTGCTCCGGGTGAAGTGGCGCAACATGACGGTGATGCGCTCCTCGGGCGTGAGCTCCTCGATCGCGGTCCACACCCAGTCGCGCAGCGTGAGCCGCTCGACCGCCTCGTCCACGCTCCGCGCGAGCTCCGGACCGCCGATGTCGGCATGCGGCGTCGTGCGCTTCCGGCTGCGGAGGTTCATCAAGCAGACGTTGCGCAGGACGCGGTGGAGCCAGCCACCCACCGCAGCCGGGTCGCGCAACGATCCGATGCGGACGAGCGCGACGACGCAGGCCTCCTGCACGGCGTCGTGTGCCTCCTCACGGTCTCGCAGCAAGCCGATTGCCGCCGCGTAGAGAGAGGGCCGATAGCGCTCGAGCAGTCCGGCGAGCGCCTCGGCATCGCCGGCCGAGGCGCGTGTCGCCAGCGTGGCATCGCTCGGCGGCGCTTGCGCCATATCCGAAGGATGCACCAGCCGCAGCAGAAGTTCGCGAACTTCGCACTCTCCTCCCGCATCCAAGCGTCAGCTGCCCAGCCGACCAAGGAGGAAGACGTGACCGACAGTCCCGAGACCAACAAGCGCGTCGTCCGCGACTTCGTCGCGGCGTGGAACGACCGCGACTTCGCGGCATTCGACCACCTGATGGGCGACGGCGCCGTTCTCACCGTCGGCGGCCAGAAGGTGCCGTGCGACCCGGCCGGCACACGGGCCATCGCCGAGGAGTGGACGACGGCGTTTCCGGACTGGCGCTTCGACTTGCTGGCGCTCGTCGCCGAGGGTGATCTGGTCGCCGCACACATGCCGTACGAGGGCACCTTCGAACGTCCGCTCTACGGCGCCCCGCCGACCGGGAGGTTCGCGCGTGTCGACGAGATGGTCTTCTTCCGCATCGCGGGCGGAAAGGTCGTCGAGGCCTGGGAGGTCTACGACGACGCCGGCATGTGGCGCCAGCTCGGCACCCACTCCGGCGCGGAGTGAAATGAATGGAGGCGGCGGGAATCGAACCCGCGTCCGCGGAAGCTCCAAGGCAAACGTCTACAAGCATAGGTCGCCGTTGAATTTCGCCCGCCGGCCGGTTGGCGACCGACCTACCGACGAGCTAGCCCTCCTGAAATGTCGCGCCTCCGACGAGTGGCTCTTCTTCGGCGCCGAGCCTGCTAGTTGATGCCGCACCCGGGACGCAGGCTTGCCCGGGGCGACACGCTGGTCTAAGTCCTAGGACTTAGGCAGCGAGTGCGAGGTTGTTTTCCGCACTTGCGTTTGTTTTCCGGATTTTTTAGGAGGCCGACCGGAGTCCTCCGCTTGCAGCTCACCCGGAGAACCGACCACGTCGAAGCCATGGCGCCCCCGTATGTTTGTTGCCCGCATTGTAGCCCGGCTCAGCGGTTGTGGGACTTCAGCGCCCGTTCCATCTGGCGCTTGGCGTCGCGCTCGGCGACGTCCCGCCGTTTGTCACGCTGCTCCTTGCCGCGGGCCACGGCGAGCTCGACCTTCACGCGACCGTCCTTGAAGTAGAGCCGCGTCGGGACGATCGTCATGCCCTTCTCGCGCACCTGGGCGTACATGCGGTCGATCTCCCGCCGGTGGAGCAGGAGCTTCCGCGGCCGGTTCGGCTCGTGGTTCTCGCGGTTGCCCTGGCCGTACTCCGGGATGTGCAGGCCGACGAGCCACGCCTCCGTATCCCGGATGTCGGCGTAGGCCTGCTGCAGCGTCGCCTTGCCGTCGCGCAGCGCCTTCACCTCGGTGCCGGTCAGGACCAGGCCCGCCTCCACCTTGTCCGAGAGGTGGTAGTCGTGCCGTGCCCGGCGGTTGTCCACGATCGTCTTCTCACCCAGCGCCTTGGCCATGCTCGAAGTGTAGGGTCGCCGCCGTGGAC
>DASXDB010000253.1:0-2264 GCA_036490895.1 Gaiellaceae bacterium | reverse complement strand
CGAGCCGGCCGTGATCGTCCCGGCCTGGTACACGCCGCCCTTGACGAGGATCTCGACCTTCAGCTGGCCGTCGGCGACGCCGCGGTTCTTCACCCAGAACCGGACCATTCCGACGATCTGCGGTGCGGTGACGCACGCGCTCGTCGCCGAGCTGCCGGCGGGGAGATACAGCGAGCGCGAATCGCTCGCGGAGTCGAGCTTGTTCGGGGCGTTGCCGGAGACGGCCGCCGCGCCGCCGCTCAGTGCCCACGCGGGCGCATTCGCCTCGAACGTGCCGCCGGTCGTCATCACGTAGCTGTTCGCGTCGCTCCAGGGCGTGAAGGGGTGGACCGTTGCGGGTGGCGGCGGACACGTGGCCGCGTCTGCCGTCGAGACCGCGCCGGAGTAGGCCGCGGCTGTCGCGACGACACAGACGAGTGCCGAGGCCGCGGTCGCGCGAAGTGAGCGTGTGTTCATCGGAGGCCGCCTATCTGCTGCAGTAGGGATCGATGTAGAGGTCGTCCACCTGGGCTGTGCCGGCGGTGACCGAGATCTGGATCTCCATCGTCTTTGTGCCGAGGGGCGCGGACAGCGCGCTCAGCAAGGTCGAGACCTTGGGGGACGGAGACCAGTTCGGCCCGACGGTGAAGGTGCCGCCGTCGAGGATGGAGAGCACGCCGAGGAGGCTGTGGGCAACGATCCGCACATGGAGCGTCGCGTTTGCGCCGACGCCGCGATCGACGAATCGGATCGCCGGGTAGAAGAGGCCGTAGCACACGGAGGTCGACGCGACGGAGCCCGTCTTCAGCTGCAGCGAGTGGCTGCCTGCCCCGCCGAGGTTCCACGGCTCGTTGCCCGTCACGACTTGTGCGCCGCTCGACAGGCTCCAGCCTGTCGTTCCGGACTCGAAGCCGCCGTTGGCGGGCCGGTAGTAGGAGTTCGAGTCGCCCCAGGGAGAGAACACGGGCGTCGCGGTGCCGCAGTTGCCGCCGATCAACGACGCGTGCGCGTTCGCCTGTGCTGCCACGACCGCGATGGTGGCGCAGAACGCAGTGAGAAGGATGAGCCGCATATGGCCACGTTGTGCGGAGCCCACCGGGGACGCCTCACCCTGAAAGGTGACGCGGATCTCCCGGCAGGCAGGGTCCAGCCTCTGGTCCAGGTCCACCCATCCTCCAGGCTTGCCTCGTCCGAGTGACCGATCACTCGAACGAGGTAGGACGCGCGGGCCGCTCATTCGATCGGTTTTCGCTGCCGATACCCCTCGGGTGGGTGTCACCGCCGACACGTTCGACCCTGTCCTGGAGGAGAGGCTTGCGGATGCGCGCGAGCGGGTCGCGCGCGATCTGTCCGGCCGCGAGGCGCGTGGTCGCGGCGCGATGCTCGCCACCGTCCTCGTCGGAGCGTCGATGCTCGCAGCGTTCGGCCAGACTCACCGTCACCCGAGCGGCTGGCTGATCGCGGCATTCGTCATCGCCTATGCCGTCGTCTCTTCGCTGGAGATCGAGGTAGGCAGCGGACTCGCCCTGCCGACCGAGCTCGTGCTCGTGCCGATGCTGTTCGTGCTGCCCGCCCGCGACGTGCCGCTCGTGGTCGCAGCCGGGATGCTGCTCGGTGCGGCTCCCGACGTCGCCCGGCGGAAGCTGTCACCGGCACGCGGCGCAACCCGAGTCGGCAGTGCCTTTTTCTCGTTCGGCCCGGCGTTCGTGTTCCTCGCCGCGGGCGAGCCGCGGGCGGACTGGCACGGCGGCGCCGTGTTGGCGGGAGCACTCGGGGCGCAACTTCTCTTCGACTACGCCGGCTCCGCGACTCTGGAGCGCGCCGCGCTCGGCGTGCATCCACGCGAGCTCGTGCGGCCGCTCCTGTGGGCGTTCGCGTTCGACGCGCTCGTTGCGCCGCTCGCCTACGGAATGATGGTCGCGAACCGGCTGCAGCCGGGCGCGCTGCTGCTGCCGCTGCCGCTCGTCGTCATGCTCGTCGTGTTCGTGCGCGAGCGTCGCAAGCGGCTCGACTCCCTGCTCGAGCTCTCCGGTGCGTATCGCGGAACGGCATTCCTCCTCGGCGACGTCGTCGAAGCGGACGACGCCTACACGGGCGACCACTCACGTCAGGTCGTCGACCTCGTGCTCGCGGTCTGCGACCGGCTCGGTCTCGGCCCGCGCGAACGGCGGATCGCCGAGTTCACCGCGCTGCTGCATGACGTCGGCAAGATCCGCATCCCGTCCGAGATCATCAACAAGCCCGGGCCGCTGACACCCGACGAACGCGCGGTGATCAACACCCAC
>DASXDB010000252.1:0-4764 GCA_036490895.1 Gaiellaceae bacterium | reverse complement strand
CCCGCCGGAGCGGCTCGTGCAGACGTTCCAGAATCATCTGCAGACGCTCGAGTTCGAAGACCTCGGCGCGCAGACCAAGCTGACCCAGACAATGCTGTTCGCGACACCCGAAGAACGGGACACGACCATGAACTACGGGGTCGAGGAAGGTGCGAAGGGCGGCTTCGCACGAATCGACGAGGTGCTGGCACGGCTGGCGGAGGTGCGAAATGGCTGAGAAGAAAGGGTTCACCGCCGAAGAGAAGGCGGCGATGCGGGCGCGGGCGAAGGAGCTGAAGGAGAAGGAGGACGGCGACTCCGCGGTACGCGCTGCGATCGCCGCGATGGCACCGTCGGACCGCGCACTCGCGAAGCGGGTCGACGAGCTCGTCCGGGCCGCGGCGCCCGAGCTCGCGCCGAAGACGTGGTACGGGATGCCCGCGTACGCGAAGGACGGCAAGGTCGTCGTGTTCTTCAAGAACGCCGGGAAGTTCAAGTCGCGGTACTCGAACCTCGGCTTCAGCGACAACGCGAAGCTCGACGCCGGGTCGATGTGGCCCACCGAGTTCGCCTTGACGAAGCTGACCCCAGCCGACGAGAAGACGATCACCTCGCTCGTGAAGAAGGCGGCCGGCTGATGGAGATCACCCGGAACACGCTCGAGACCGGCCGCGGGCCGGCCGAATGGTTCACCGGCACGGTGTACCTCGACGCGATCGCGGCGCCGTCGGGCACCTCGCGCGCGAGCGCGGTCCGCGTGCACTTCACGCCCGGTGCGCGCACTGCCTGGCACACCCATCCACACGGCCAGACGATCTACATCCTCGAGGGCATCGGCCGCGCGCAGCGGCGCGGCGGGCCGGTCGAGGTACTCCAGACCGGCGACCGCGTCTTCTTCGAGCCGGGTGAGGAGCACTGGCACGGTGCGGCGCCAGACCGCTTCATGAGCCATCTCGCGCTGCTCGACGTCGACGACGCGGGCAACAACGCGACCTGGGGTCAACACGTCACGGACGACGAATACGCCGACGACTGACGCCCGCTACTGGCGTCGCGGGCCGAGAACGACGACAATCCGGGGATGATCGGCAGCCGCGCCGTCGTGGATGACGAGGCGATTTCCACCGTTCTCCGGCTCTACATCGAAGGGGCAGCGAGCGGTGACGCCGCCAAGCTCAGGGACGCGTTCCACGAGCACGCGCGCACATACGGATCGCTGAACGGGACCCGCTACGACATCTCCGTCCCCGAGATGATCTCGATGGAGGAGCGCGCGCCGCGCAACAGCGACGGCAGGTACAGCGCGCACATCATGTCGATCGAGCAGGCGGGCGACGTCGCGACGGCGACGATCGAGGAAGACGGGTGCTGGGGAACGGCGTCGTTCACGAGCTTCCTGTCGCTCGTCAAGATCGATGGGCGCTGGCAGATCGTCGCGCGCGTCTTCGCGCACGTCTCGGGCCGGCTGCCCGCCTAACGGCAAACCGTCGGGCGGCGGATGACCGGTCTCGAACAGGGCGGTTACCGAGCGGGCCACTACCTGCTGTCAGTGACATGCGGCTATCGAAGCATGAGCGACCGGTCCGGCAGACGCTCCGGCTCGTCGAACAGCGGGCAATCGTCGAACGTCGGGCAGCAGCAGCGCGCAGCGTCCTCGAGCCAGCTGCGAACGAGCTCCGCGCGCTCGATCGCCTCGCGAAGCGCGGGCAGCTTCTGCTCTGCGACGACGCGAAGGTGCTCGGTCGCCGCACCGTCGGACGGCGTCGCGTTGAGCAGCAGGCGGATTTCGTCGAGGTTGAGCCCCGCGCGCTGAGCCGTCTCGATCACTGCAAGCCGGCGCACGACCTCGGGGTCGTACCGCCGCCGGCCGCTGACCCGCTCGGGCGCATCGACGAGCCCGACCTCCTCGTAGTAGCGAATCGCCGACGCAGCCTTGCCCGACCGGCGGGCGACGTCTCCGATCGAGAGACTTGACATCAAGCCGACTTTAACAAGCACACTCCGCGTCATGGATATCGCATGCACCCTCACAGGGACACACCAGACGAAGCAGCGCGAGCGCTGGAACGCACTCCGCGGGCGCTTCGGCCTCGAGCGCCGCGACGCGGCCGACGGACTTCGCCTCACGTTTGAGGATCACCCTCAGGCCGAAACGGAGCTCCAGGCGCTGGTCGCGGTCGAGAACGACTGCTGCGCCTGGGCCGACTGGACCGTCGAGCGCGCCGACGGGATCCTCGTCATGGCGGCACGGTCGGAAGGAGACGGAATCGCGACCCTGCACACGATGTTCAAGATGTAGGGCGTGAAGGCACCGACGTTCGCGGATGTGCTCGAGGCGCGCACGCGCATTGCGTCGCATCTGCCGCGAACGCCGCTCCGCGAGTACCCGCCGCTCGGCCGGCTCATCGGGGCGACGGTCTTCGTCAAGCACGAGAACCATCTGCCGACGGGCGCCTTCAAGGTGCGCGGCGGCATCAACCTCGCCTCGCAGCTGAGCCCTGCCGAGCGCGAGCGCGGTGTGATCGCCTCGTCCACCGGGAACCACGGACAGTCGGTCGCGCTCGGAGCACGGCTGTTCGGCGTCAAGGCGACGATCTGCGTCCCCGAGAACGCGAACCCGGTCAAGGTGGGCGCGATGCGCGATCTCGGCGCCGACGTCCTGTCGCACGGGGCCGACTTCGACGAGGCGCGGGAGCACGCAGAGCGACTCGCCCGCGAGCACGGCTTCCGCTACATCCATTCGGGGAACGAGCCGCTCCTGATCGCGGGTGTCGCCACGGCGACGCTCGAGCTCCTCGAGGACGAGCCGCGCATCGACACGATCATCGTCCCGGTCGGTGGCGGCAGCGGCGCCGCCGGCGCGGCGATCGTGGCGAAGGCGATCGATCCGTCGATCCGGGTCATCGGCGTGCAGTCCGCGTCGGCGCCGGCGGCGTATCGCTCGTGGCGCGAGCGAAAGCTCGTCGACGACGAAATGCGGACGTTCGCCGAAGGCCTCGCGACACGCGTCGCGTTCGAGCTTCCACAGCAGATCATGTGGGAGCTGCTCGACGACTTCGTGCTCGTGAGCGACGACGAGATCCGCGCCGCGCAGCGCGCGATGATCGAGTCGACGCGCAACCTGATCGAAGCAGCGGGCGCGTCGCCGCTCGCGGCTGCGCTGAGCCTCCACGACACACTGGCCGGGAAGCGTGTTGCGCTGATCGCGAGCGGCGGCAACGCCAGCCCTGAGCAGCTGCGCGAGCTGCTCGCCGGTTAGCCGCGCCGGTCGACGGCCCGCTGGAGCGCGCCCTTGTTCATCTTCGAGCGGCCCGGAATGTTCATGTGCTTCGCCTCTTCGTACAGCTGGTCGCGTGTGCGGCCTCTGGGACGATTTGTTCCTGAACGGAGCCCGCCGCGGCGACCCGACGAGATGTCGTCGGTCGACGTACGCGACCGCTCGCGCGACTCGCCGGAGCGTGCGCGTTCCTTGTTGACCGTGCGTGCGGCGATCTCCTCCGCGAGATCCTCCGTGCGGCCTTGCTCGCGCTCGCTCTGCTTGATGTGCTCGTACTGGCGGGCCCTTTTTGTGCCCTCCCTCACCCCACGTGGCGGCATGTGACCTCCTCGGTTAGCTCACTCGATGAGTTGCCGCTCGCGGCCGGCGGGAAACCGCCCTTTCGGCGCGCGCGACCTTAGTACGAGCGCGGCATGGCGAGCACGTGCTCGCCGAGGTAGGCCAGGATCAGGTTGTTCGACACCGGCGCGATCGAGTAGAGCCTGGTCTCGCGGAACTTGCGCTCGACGTCGAAGTCGGCGGCGAAGCCGAAGCCGCCGTGGGCATCGAGGCACGCGTTCGCGGCCAGCCACGATGCTTCCGACGCGAGGAGCTTCGCCATGTTCGCCTCGGCGCCGCACTCGGCTCCCCGGTCGAACAGGGCTGCCGCCTCGCGTCGAACGAGATCGGCGGCGTGGACGGCGGCGTGCGCGCGCGCGATCGGGAACTGCACGCCCTGGTTAGCGCCGATCGGCCGGCCGAAGACGACGCGGTCCGACGCGTAGCGGGCGGCCTTGTCGACGAACCAGCGGCCGTCGCCTACGCATTCGGCGGCGATCAGGATCCGCTCGGCGTTCATCCCGTCGAGCACCTGCCGGAAGCCGCTCCCTTCGGAGCCGACGAGCGCGTCTGCCGGGAGCTCGACGCCGTCGAAGAACACCTCCGTCGTCGCGTGGTTCAGCATCGTCTTGATGGGCCGGATCGTGAGCGTCCCGGCCGCGGTCGCCGCGCGGAGGTCGACGATGAACGTCGAGAGCCCGTGCGTGCGCTTCTCGACCTGGTCGATCGGCGTCGTCCGCGCGAGCAGCAGCATCAGGTCGGAGTGAAGCGCGCGCGACGTCCAGATCTTCTGGCCGTGCACGACGTATCCACCGGCAGTGCGCGCGGCGGTCGTCTCGATGCGGGTCGTGTCGCTGCCGGCGGTCGGCTCCGTCACGCCGAAGGCCTGCAGGCGAAGCGACCCTTCCGCGATCTGCGGCAGCCAGCGCTCCTTCTGCTCGGCGGAGCCGTGCCGCAGGATCGTGCCCATCGTGTACATCTGCGCATGGCAGGCGGCTGCGTTGCCGCCGGACGCATTGATCTCCTCGAGCACGACGCTCGCCTCGGCCAGACCGAGCCCGGCCCCGCCGTGCTCCTCGGGGATCAGGACGCTGAGCCAGCCGCCTGCGGTGAGCGCGGCGACGAACTCCTCCGGGTACCCGTCGGGCTCGAGGCCGCGCCAGTACTCGCCGGGGAAGCGGGAGCAGAGC
>DASXDB010000251.1:0-7055 GCA_036490895.1 Gaiellaceae bacterium | reverse complement strand
CCGACAGAGACCGCGAGCAGGAACGGTGCGGTGAGCGCGACGATCTCCGGCCGGCCGAGCACGAGCGCCGCGACGAGCCCGAATGCGGAGAGGGCCGCGTATGCGCCGAGCTTCGGAGTCGCGCGCCGCGTCACGTGCGCGCGAGGTCCTCGGCGACCGGCGTGGCGACGGTCGCGAGGCGCTCCCGCACCACGTCTTCGGCGGAGATTCGCTGCACCCAGAGCTCCGGGCGCAACGTGAGACGGTGTGCGAGCGCCGGCACCGCGACCGCCTTGACGTCGTCCGGCGTCACGTAGTCGCGGCCGTCGAGCGCGGCGCGGCACCGCGAGAGCTTCAACAGCGCTAGCGACCCTCGCGGCGACGCGCCGACCTGGATCGACGGGGCGTCTCGAGTCGCTGCGACGACGTCGACCATGTAGAGCCCGACGGGCTCGGAGACATGAACGTCCTCGCAGGCGAGCTGCATGGCGAGCAACGTGTCTCGATCGACGACCGGTGAGAGCTGCACGTCATCCGTCCGCCGCTCTGCGCGCTCGGCCAGGACGCGCCACTCGTCGTCGCGCCCCGGGTAGCCCACCGACATTCGCAGCAGGAACCGGTCCAGCTGCGCCTCGGGCAGTGGATAGGTGCCTTCGTACTCGATCGGGTTCTGGGTCGCCATGACGAGGAACGGCGGCCCGAGCCGGCGTGTCTCGCCCTCGGTCGTCACCTGCCGCTCCTGCATCGCCTCGAGCAGCGCCGCCTGCGTCTTCGGCGGTGCGCGGTTGATCTCGTCCGCGAGCAGCAGGTTGGCGAAGATCGGCCCCGGCCGGAACTGAAAGTCGGCGTCGCGCTGGTTGAAGATCGACGACCCGGTGACGTCCGACGGCATCAGGTCGGGCGTGAATTGGATGCGCGAGAAGTCCATCGAGCAGACCTGCGCGAACGACCGCGCCATCAGCGTCTTCGCGAGCCCCGGATAGTCCTCGAGCAGCACGTGCCCGTCGGCGAGCAAGCCGAGCAGCAGCAGCGCGAGCGCGTCGCGTTTCCCGAGAACCGCCTTCTCGACCTCGTCGAGGACAGCGGTCGAGATGCGGCCGACTTCGGTCAGGTCCATCAGATCGCCTCCAGGTCGGCGACGAGCTCGCGCAGCTCGCGCTCGGGGATCCCGGGTCCGAAGCGATCGGTCGGCTCCGGCCGGTCCGGGCGGAGCAACTCCCACCAGCGGCCGAGCGTGTCCGGGCCCGGTCGTTGCCCGCGGCGCTCGAGGCGTGCGACGGCGATCTCGCGGAGGTGAGGCAGCAAGCGCGTGTGCAGGTCGTACGCGTTGCCGATCGAAAGCGTCACCTCGCGCTCGATCTTCACGAGCTGCGACACTTGGCCCGTAGGCACCGGACGCTCGTCGAGTGCGGCGATGAGATCGGACCGGCGCGCGCGCGGCGCCGCGGTGTTGACCGCGGACACGACGACGAGCATCAACAGCGCGCCGAGGAACAGGAGATAGATCCGGAGTGCCAGCGTTCGCTCGGCAGGCACCCCAAAAGCGATGTACGCGCACAGTCCGGTGGCGATGACGAAGAGGATCGAGACGTCGAGCGCATGTCGCTTCATGCCGATGCTCCGACGAGGTCGGCACGGATGATCCGCAACGACTCGATCGCGTCGCGCTTCATGCCTGCATCGATCGTGTGCGCGCTGAACTTCGCCTGCTCGAAGAGACCGGTCAGCCGTTTGACCGCGTCGGACTGGGACGTGAGGGAGAGTAGGATGCGGCGAAGGTACTCGGTCGCCGTCTCGCTCGCGTCGCGCCGCATGCCGCTGCGCGCGAACACGCTTTCCATTCGTGCGTACGCCGCGATCACCGCGCGGCGTGGGTCCGGCTCGGCTTCGAGGTCGTCGATCGCATCGCCGATCGAGCTTGCCACCTCTTCCTCGAGCGTCGGGCCGTCGGCCGTTGCGCGCGTCGGTGTGGGATGCGTCTTGCGCCACCAGTACCACCATCCCGCGGTCGCGAGGACAAGGATGATCGCTCCCCAGAGAACCGGCCACTGGAAGGTCGGCGTGTAGTCGCTTCTGCCTGCGCCGTTCTTGCCATGCCCGTTCACGCCGTGGTTGCTGAAGAAGAGCTGGTGAAGTCCCGAGCTCAGGTGGAAGTGAGTCGGCAGATACTGGCGGATGAGGTACGCGATGCCGAACACCGCGACGAGCAGGATCCACCCGCGCATTACGCGCATCGGGTAGCTCCGGTGCTTCCGATGGTCGAGCCGCTCCTTCGCCTGCAAGAGGTACGCGTAGATCGCGACCGGCGTCATCATGAAGAAGAGGACGAGGAACACGCTGGTCGCCCAGTTCACATAGCCCGGCGTCGGGGCCTGGTTCGAGGAGTGGCCGAAGCCGGTTCGGCTCGCGAACGCCACGACGGCGAGCAGCACGAGCAGCGCGAGCAGGACGCTCGCGACGCGGAGGCTACGCCCGTGGCCCTGGGGGAACGGCTGCATGCGTCGGGAACTTAGACGTGCAGCGGCCGGATTCGTTGAATTCGGCGTTAAGGGCCTCGGCGGCTAAGGTCTGCCCGTGGCCGGGTTGGAGGGAAAACGGGCGATCGTCACGGGCGCGTCCAGCGGGATCGGCGCCGCGACGGCCAAGGTGCTGGTAGATGCGGGTGCCGCGGTCGTCTCGGGCTCGCGGCGCGACGGGACGCTGGACGTGACCGACGAGGAGAGCTGCCGGCGGTTCGTCGACCGCGCGCTCGCCGAGCTCGGCGGGCTCGACATCCTGGTCAACAACGCCGGTCTGTCGCGGGGCCGCGACCCGGTGTGGGACTCGCAGCCGGAGGACGAGCACGAAGTCATCGTCACCAACGTGCTCGGCCTGATGCGCGTGACGCGATTGTGCGTCCAGCACCTCGTCGACTCGGGCGCCGGCCACATCGTCAACCTCGGCTCGGTTGCCGGCATCTGGTCGTACGCAAACGGCTCGTCGTACGTCGCGTCGAAGTTCGCGGTGCACGGCTACACGCGCGCGCTGCGCGACGACCTTCAGGGCAAGCCGGTGCGGATCACGAACGTCGCGCCGGGGCTCGTCGAGACCGACTTCTCGCGCGTCCGGTTCCACGGGGACGAGGAGAAGGCGCAGGCGGTCTACGCGAACGTCGCGATGGGCGGGCCGCTGCATGCCGAGGACGTCGCCGACTCGATCCTCTTCGCCCTCACCCGACCGCCGCACGTCAACATCGACGAGATCGTGCTGACCGCCCTCGCCCAGACGTCGGGCGGCAACATCCTGCGCGAGAGCTAGCGCCGCTCGAGCGTCCGCACGTCGCGCGAGAGGAGGACGAGCGCTGACGCGACGACGATCACCGCGCCGGCGCCGAGGAACGTCGCCCTCGGGCCGACGGCCGCGCCGACCGGGCCGGCGACCGCGAACCCGAGCGGCATCAAGGCCCACGAGCCGATCGCGTCGTAGGCCGAGAGGCGCGAGAGCTTGTCCGGCGGGATCTCCTGCTGGTAGGTCGTGTCCCAGAGGACGCCGAAGATCTCGCTCAGGTACCCGGACGCGAACGCGGCGACGACCACGACGACGAGGGGCTCGGGCCGCGCCAATGCGAACAGCGGCAGCGCGAGCCCGAACGACCCGAAGGTCGCGGTGCGCAGAAGCCGGCGCGGACGCCAGCGCAGCAGCACGAGCCCGCTCGCGATGAGCCCTGCCTGAACGGCCACGAGCACGCCCGCCCAGCCGGCGGCGCCGTGCAGGTGCCGCCTCGCCACGGCCGGGCCGAGCACGTTCAAGGCGCCCGTATAGGCGGCGTTGACCACCCCGAACTGGATCACGATCGCCCAGAGCCACGGCCGGCTCCAGAAGTCGCGCCAGCCGACGCGGAGGTCGTGGAAGAGCGTCGTCGCCTCGGTGCGCTCGACCGGCCGGACGCTCATCGCGGCGAGCCCGGCCGCGGCGAGGCCGTAGCTCGCAGCGTCGACCGCGATCGCCCAGCCGGGATTGGCAGCCGCGACGACGATCCCGCCGAGGGCGGCACCGCCGACCCGCGTCCCGTTCAGCCCGAGCCGCAGCATGGCGTTCGCCTGTTGCAGCAGGCCGGCCGGCACCGTCTGCGGGACGATCCCGGTGCTGGCGGGGAAGAAGAACGCCGACGACGCGCCGTTCACGGCTGCGAGGGCGGCGAGCGTCGGGATGGTCGCGTGGTGCGACAGGAGCAGCGAGGCGGCAGCCGCCTGGCTGAGTCCGCTGACGACGTTCGACCACACCATCACGAGGTGGCGCGGCAGCCTGTCGGCCCACACGCCGCCGTACAGGAGCAGCACGACGACTGCGACCTGGCGCACGGCGAGCACGATCCCGAGGTCGGCCGTGGAACCGGTCAGGTCGAGCACGGCGAACGCAAGCGCGACCGGCGCCATCGCGCTGCCGATCTGCGAAACGGTTCGGCCGGCGAAGAGGAGCGCGAACTCGCGCTCGCGCAACGGGCCGAGGCGGCTCAAGTTCGCTTGGAGTCCCAGTACCGCTTCATGCCGAGGTACGACTGCCAGAGCGGCGCGACGCGGTCGTACAGGTCGGCCTCGTCACCGGCATCCGCTCGCGCGGTCGCCACGAACTCGAGCTCGCTCATCCCGCCGCCGACGCGCTCCGCCCAGCGGTCGAGCTCCTCGTCGAGGCGGTCGAGGTGCGACTCGAGGTCCTCGTGCACGCCGAAGTGGATGAGCGCCAGCCGGTCAGGCCCGCGCCTGCGGATCTCGGCGATCGTCTCGTGCCAGCCCTCCACCGTGATGTCCGGCGGTGGGCAGACGGGGAGGACGTACGACGATCCCGGCATCCGGACGCCGGCCGCGTCGCCGGCGAGCAGCGTCCCGTCGCGCAGGTACGACACGTGGTGCGACGCGTGACCCGGAGTGGGGAACGCATCCCAGCCGAGGACGTCCCCGTCGGCGACCCGCACGTTCTCCTCCGGAACGGGGGCAAGCTCGCCCCACAGCGGGTCGAACATGTCCCCGTAGAGGCGCCGCGCCGACCGCTCCAAGCGTGAGGGGTCGATGAGGTGCGGCCGCCCGATCGGGCTCACCCAGACCGTCAGCCTCGGGCTTCGACGCACAAGGGACCCGGCGGCGCCTGCGTGATCCAGGTGGATGTGCGAGAGCAGCAGGTGTTTCACGTCGGTCACGGCGAGGCCGTTGGCGGCAAGACCCGCCTCGAGCGTGTCGAGGGTCGACGACGGCCCGCAGTCGAACAGCGCAGGGCCGTCGTTCGTGTCGACGAGGTACACGCCGATCGCGTGCGGCGCGGCGCCGAAGTTCAGGTCGATCACGCGCAACGAATCCATAACCCCATCTTCGCAGTGCGGGACCTACCGTTCGGCTCGATGAGGCTCTTGCTCGTCGTTGCGGCCGCCCTTCTGAGCGTCGGCGCGGCGAGCGCAGCGGAGCGGCCGGTCACGACGCCCCCGAGCACGGAGATCCGGCTCATCCACTACCGCGCGCACGACGGGGCGATCCGGCCTGCGTGGTTGTTCCTGCCGGCCGGCTACCACGGCCAGCGCGTCCCGCTCGTCATCTCGCCGCACGGGCGCGGCGTCGACGAGAGCGACAACGCGCTCTTCTGGGGCGACCTCCCGGGGGAGGGCGGCTTCGCGCTGATCGACCCGGCCGGGGAAGGGCGCCGGTTGCACTGGTACTCGTGGGGCGCGCCCGGCCAGATCGCGGATCTTGCGCGCATGCCGGAGGTGGCTCGAGCCTGGGGCGTCAACGTCGACCCGCGCCGGATCTACGCCATCGGGGGGTCGATGGGCGGGCAGGAGACGCTCCTGCTCGTCGCGCGCTATCCGCATCTGCTGGCCGGGGCGGCGGCGTTCGACCCGGCGACCGACATGGCGCGCCGCTATCGCGACTTCGCCTCTCTGCCCCACGGGCGAGAGCTGCAGGCGCTCGCCCGACGCGAGATCGGTGGGACGCCCGAGCAGGTCCCGCACGCCTACGCCGTCCGAAGCCCGGATCACTACGCGGACGCGATCGCCAGGTCCGGTGTCCCGCTGCAGCTGTACTGGAGCTCGCGCGACCGGATCATCCGCGACCAGACCGTCGAGACGAACGAGCTTGCGATCGCGATCGACCGCGACGACGAGCACGAGCGTCTCTGGGACTTCCACGGCGACTGGAGCCACACCGCCGAGATGCGCGCCGACCGGCGGCTCCCGCGCGCGCTGGCGCGGTTCGACCTTCTGCCGTGGAAGGACGCGCCGGCGGTGCCGGCTACGCGATCGCGGCTCGCCTGACCAGGGCGGCCTCGAGGTCGGCGACGAGGTCGTCGGCCGATTCGATTCCCACCGACAGGCGGACGAGGTTCCCCGGCGGTGCGAACGGCGCGCCCGCAGTCGACGCGTGCGTCATGCGTGCGGGATGCTCGATCAGGCTCTCGACGCCGCCGAGCGACTCGGCGAGTTGGAAGATCTTCGTCCGCGCGACGAGCGCGACTGCTTCCCGCTCGGTTGCGACGGTGAACGACACCATTCCGCCGAAGTCGCGCATCTGTGCGCGTGCGACCGCGTGCCCCGGGTGCGACTCGAGTCCCGGCCAGAGCACGCGCTCGACTGCGTCGTGGCCCTCGAGGAACTCCGCGATCCGCCGCGCATTCTCGGAATGCGCTCGTATGCGCACCGCGAGTGTCTTCAGCCCGCGCAGGACGAGCCACGCGTCGAACGGTCCCGGCACGGCGCCGAGTGACTTCTGCAGGAAGTAGAGACGCTCGGCGAGCGCATCGTGGTTGCAGGCGACGAACCCTCCGATGACGTCGCTGTGGCCGCCCAGGTACTTCGTCGTCGAATGGACGACCAGATCGGCGCCGAGCTCGAGCGGCTGCTGCAGGTACGGCGTCGCGAATGTGTTGTCGACGACGAGGAGCGCGCCGACCGCGTGCGCCGCGGCCGCCGCCTTGCGGATGTCGACCACGTTGAGGAGCGGGTTGGACGGCGTCTCGACCCAGACGAGCCGCACGTCCTCGCCGAGGTGCGACGAGAGGTTGTCGTCGAACTCGGCCGCCGGCACGTACGTGAAGCGGTAGCCCTTGGGCTC
>DASXDB010000250.1:0-8419 GCA_036490895.1 Gaiellaceae bacterium | reverse complement strand
TCAAGGCATAGATCGGGGGTCTGACCCTTGGCAGGGTCAGACCCCTCATCGGGGTGCCCAGATTTGAACTGGGGGCCTCTCCGACCCGAACGGAGCGCGCTACCAGGCTGCGCCACACCCCGAATCGGCCCTAAGGGTAGCCGGTGGACGAGGTTTCGCATCCGTCCCCGCGATCAACTATTCTCCGTAGACCATGAGCTACTCGGTGACAGGACGAGGCGCGTGAGGAAGACGCCCGTCCCTGCCGATGAGCCGGAGACCTCGCCCGCTCGCGTGAACACGCGGCGGGCTTTTTCGTTCATGGAGACGGAAGGAGCGACATGGCGAACCACCTGACGCCGGAAGAGCTGTCCAAGGAAGTCGGCATCGACCGTGACGAGGTGATCCGGATCTGCCTCGAAGAGCACGTCCCGATCTATCACGGCAAGATCGACAAGTTCCTGTTCCAGGCACAGCTGCAGGCGCTCGGGGCGTTCCCCGCGCACAACTAGCGCGAGCTGGATCGGCTTAGTTGGAGGCCGCGGCCCGCCTGCGGGGCGCGGCCTTCTTCTTGGCCGCGTCAGGCTTCTTCGTCGAGGCCGCCGCGACGGACGCGCGGAGCGCCTCCATCAGGTCGACGACCGGCGTCGGCGCCGGCTCCTCCGGCATCGCGATCTCGTGCCCCTCGAGCTTCGCCTCGAGCAACTCGCGCATGCGCTCGCGGTACTCGCTCTTCAGCGCCTCCGGGTCGAAGGGCGCGGCGAGCGAGGCGATGATCTGCTTCGCGAGCTCCAGCTCGGGGCCCTTGACCTCCGCTCCGGAGACGGCCTCGTCGATCTCGGCGTGATCCTTCACGTCGTCGTGGACGAAGAGCGTCTCGAGCGCCAACGCGTCGCCCATCGGGCGGATCAGGCAGAGCTTCTCCTTCCCCGCGAGCACGAAGCGGCCGAGCGCTGCGACGTCCGCCTTCTGCATCGCCTCGTGCAGCAGGACGTACGGCCGGCGCGCGGCCTCTGCGCCGGCGGGGACGAGGTAATACGTCCGGTCGAAGTAGACGGGGTCGACCTCGACGAGCTCGACGAAGCTGCCGATCTCGATCGAGCGGCTCGTGTCGTGCTGCTCGATCGCCTCGAGGTCGGCGTCCTCGACCATCACGTACTGGCCTTTTGCCACCTCCCACCCACGCACGAGCTCGTCCGACTCGACGTCGCGCTCGTGGACGGGGCAGTAGCGCTTCTGCTTGATCGGCGTGCCGCACTCGCGATGGAGCATCCGGAACGACACGTCCGACTGGCGCGCAGCCGGCTTGGTCGCCGGGGCAAGCCCGACCGGGATGTTCACGAGCCCGAAGCTGATGTTGCCGTTCCAGGTGGTGCGCATGTGCTCCCTGAAGTGTACGTGGGGCAACCCGTTTTCGCCCTCGCGCGGGGTGTTCCTGCGGGCTATGTTCTGACGCGACGTGGCTGAAACGCGGACGATCGCCAACCTGTGGCGGAACGCGGTCGCGGCGGGCCACCCCGACCCGGCGTACCTCTACGAATCGGGCGGCGAATGGCGTGAGCTCCGGCGGGCTGACGCGGCGCGGACGGTCGACGAGCTGGCCAGCGGCCTGCTCGCCCTCGGCATCCGCAAGGGAGAGGCGTTCGCGCTGCTCGGGCGCACGACGCTCGAGTGGTCGCTGTTCGACTTCGCCCTCGGCCTGGTCGGCGCGGTCGGCGCGCCGATCTACTCGTCGAGCTCGGCGCGCGACGTGCAGTACGTGCTCGAGCACTCGGAGGCGGTCGGCGTGCTCGTCGAGGACAAGGAGCAGCTTGCGAAGGTCGCGGGGTTCGGCGGACACGTGATCACCTTCGCCGGCCTGGACGAGCTGCGCGCGCGCGGACGCGAATGGGCGGCGGAGCATCCCGGCGAGCTCGACGCCCGCGCGGACTCGATCGGCGAAGACGACCTGTTCACGTTCATCTACACGTCGGGCACGACCGGGCCGCCGAAGGCCTGCATGATCCGCCACCGCAACTACTACGCGATGGTGCAGAAGAGCGACGAGATGGAGGACGAGCTTCTCGAGCCCGGCGACGTGATGCTGCTCTACCTCCCGCTTGCTCACAACTACGGCCGGCTGCTCCACCTGTCGGCGGCGTATCACGGGTTCACGATCGCGTTCCTGCCCGACCCGCTTCAGGCGGCGGCCGCGCTGCCGCAGGTGCGGCCGACGATCTTCCCGAGCGTGCCGCGCGTCTACGAGAAGATCCACGCGGCCGTGATCGCAGGCTTCGACGAGCGCAGCGGCGCGCAGCGACGCATCGTCGACTGGGCGCTCGGCGTGGGCCGGCGCGTGTCGCGGTTGCGACAGGCGAAGCAGCCCGTGCCGCCGCTTCTCGCCGCGCAGCACCGCATCGCCGACCGGCTCGTCTATTCGAAGGTGAAGGAGCGGCTCGGCGGACGCCTGCGCGTGGCGAATGCGGGCGGCGCACCGCTCGCGCGCGACATCGCGGAGTTCTTCCACTCGATCGACATCCTCGTGCTCGAGGGCTACGGGCTGTCCGAGGTGACGACGGCCGCGACCGTGAACCGCCCGAGCGCGTTCAAGTTCGGCACGGTCGGAAGGCCGATGCCGGGAGTGGAGCTTCGCATCGCGGACGACGGCGAGATCCTCATTCGATCGAACACCGTTTTCGCCGGCTATTACCGCGACGACGAGGCAACACGCGCGACGATCGACGAGGAGGGCTTCGTGCACACCGGTGACATCGGTCACGTCGACGAAGACGGATTCCTCGTCATCACCGATCGCAAGAAGGACATCATCGTCACCGCAGGCGGGAAGAACGTCGCGCCGCAGAACCTCGAGAACGAGCTGAAGGCGAACCGCGTGATCTCGCAGGCGCTGGTCGTCGGCGACCGCAAGCCGTACATCGCGGCGCTCGTCACACTGGACGACGAAGCGACGCGCGGAATGTCCGCGGCTGCGACGCACAACGCGGTGCAAGAGGCGATCGACGCCGTGAATGCCGAACGCTCACGCTACGAGCAGATCAAGCGCTTCACGATCGTGCCGCGCGAGTTCTCGGCCGATCACGACGAGGTGACGCCGACGCTGAAGCTCAAGCGCAACGTGATCATCGACCACTTCTCCGACGAAGTCGCCGGGCTGTACGCCTAGAGGATGCGGCGCGCGCCGACGTAGGTCGCTGTGTACCACGACTCGTCGAGGCTCGAGATCTTCACGACGTCGCCGGTGTGCGGAGCGTGCACGAATTGGTCGCCGCCGATGTAGATGCCGACGTGACCGAGACCGTCGAAGAACACGAGGTCGCCGGGCTGAAGCTGGTCACGGGACACCGGCACGCCGTACCCGTACTGCGCGTACGACGAGTGCGGCAGCGAGACACCGACCTGCGCGTACGCCCACATCACGAGCCCTGAGCAGTCGAACCCGCCCGGCGCTGCGCCGCCCCAGACATACGGCGTGTCCAGTTGCGACATCGCGTACTGCACGACGTTTCCATGCGTGGGCGGCGGGGCGACGACAGTGTCGGACGATGGTGTGATTGCCGACGCGCCTACGACCGTCGACGACGCCTGCTGGAGGGCCGACGCGCGCAGCTCGCGGAGCCGTTCTCGCGCCGCAGCCGCGAGCGCCCGCTGGTGGGCCGCCTGCTCCGCGACGAGCTTCGCGATCTCACCCTTCAGCGACGAGTACAGCCTCTGCTGCTCAGCGATCTTGTTCTCGATGTCGCGCTTCGCCGTTGCGCGTTCCGCAACCACCTGTGCCTGCTGCTGATGCGCATGCTTGAGCAAGTCGCCGCTGCGCTTCACCGCAGTGCGGAACTGCTTCACCTCCGCGAGCACGTCCGTGTCGGCCTGCGTCACCGACCTCGCGTTGTCGATGCGCGTGATCATGTCGTCCAGGTTCTTTGCGCCGAGCACGACTTCGAGCGTCGACTCCTGATCCGACGTGTACAACGCGACCAGACGCTGCGCGATCGTGCGCTCCCCGACCTTCAGGTTGTGCTTCGCGACGCGAAGCTCGCGCCGGTTCTCTTGAAGATCGCGCTGAATCTGCGCGAGCTTCGTGTTGGCCGCGTCGTACTGCGACCTGGCGCGCTCGAGCGAGTCGGAAAGCTGCCCGAGTTGTGCCATGACTTGTTGCGCCTGCGCCCGTTTCGACGAAATCGACGGGTCGGCGAACGCGGGGACTGCGGCCAAAAGGGCCAGACAGATCCCGGCGAGGAGGTACGGCGCCTGTCCCAGCCTACGAATGACGACCCCCGGACCGGGGACGGGACGGGCGCACCGGTAGGGGCCGGTGCGTCACGGGGCGGGAGCGTACCAAGGTCCACGGATGACCGTCAATTCGCTACCTGCGCAAACATGCCGCTTTCTACGGCTGGACGCGGCTTCCTCCTCCCCAACTGTGGTACGGTCCGCCCCTCGTGCTTGGGCAGGCACACACGCCGCGGCGGCGGCTTTTGCCGTTTGCCGCCCTCGCATCGGCAATTGTGGCGGCACCGGCGTTCGGCGGCGCGAATGCGACCCATCACATCGTGTCGCTCCGTGCGCACGATGCGCAGATCGAAGCTCGGTCGCGCTCGGCGGTGCTGAGCCTCTATGCGCTCGATCACCGACTCGCGGTCGCGAACGCGCAACTCCAGAATCTCCATCAGCGCGCGCAATCACTCGAGTCGGCACGGCGCGTTCTGCAGCTGCAGATTCGGATCGCGCGACACAGCAGCGCGATCGCCCAACGGTCGCTTGCGCAGCGACTCCGCGCGCTCTACGAGGTAGGAGATGTCGAGCCGATCGAGATCTTGTTCGGCTCGAAGAACCTCGACGACGCGATGACGAACCTCGACAATCTGTCGCGCATGTCGCAGCAGGGCGAGGACGACCTCGCAGCACTCAAGTCGGCGAAGGCGCAACTCGCCTCCGCGGCGAGCAACCTCGCGCGGCAGGAAGCCGAGCTCGCCGCCGCGACACGAGCAGCTCGAGCGTCGGCGACCGCGCTTGTCCAGACCCGCGCGCAGCGCAGCGCGTACATCAAGGCGCTCGCCGCGCAGCACAGACTGACCCGCGGCGCGATCGCTTCGGCGCTCGCGAGCGCGCGCGCAGCTCAAGCGCGCAGTGTCCCCGTCGTGAGGGAGTCGGCTCCCGTGAGCGAAGCGGCGCCGTCGGTCGTTGAGACGAAAGCGGTGACTGCGGGTCGGGCGATCATCGTCGTCGCAACGGGCTACGCACTCGGCGGCAGGACGTCGACCGGCTTGCCCGTCGGCTGGGGAGTCGCCGCGGTCGACCCGTCGGTGATCCCGCTCGGCACGCACATGACCGTGCCCGGATACGGCGACGCAGTCGCGGCGGACGTCGGTGGTGCAGTACGCGGCGCGGTGGTCGACCTCTGGTTCCCATCGATCGCCCAGGCGAACGCGTGGGGCCGGCGCTCGGTCATGGTCATTCTCCATTAGTCCGGATACACTTCGCCGTCCTGTTCTTCGCCCAGGCAGGCTCTGGTGACCAAGACCGAACACGAAGCGCAGCTCACCGAACCGCGCGTTCTACTCGTCGACGATCACGATCTCTTCCGCGCGGGGCTGCGCAACCTGCTCGAAGAGCAGGGCGTGCAGATCGCCGGCGAGTGCACGAACGGCACGGACGCGCTGCGCGCCGTCCGCGAGCTCGCGCCGGACGTGGTCGTGATGGATCTGAACATGCCGGGCATCAGCGGCGTCGAGGCGACTCGTCAGATCTCCATGATCGCGCCGCTCACCCGCGTGCTCGTCCTGACGATCTCCGACCAGGACGCCGACGTGATGGACGCGATCCTGGCCGGTGCCTGCGGCTATCTCTTGAAGGACGCCTCCATCACCGAGCTCCTCCAGGGGATCCGCTCGGCGGCGATCGGTGAGTCGCTCGTGTCGCCGACGATCGCTGCCAAGGTGCTGCAGCGCGTGCGTGCGTCGAGCGCGTCGCGCCGCGAGGCGGAGGTGATCCAGTCGGAGCTCTCGGACCGCGAGATCCAGGTGCTGAAGCTGATCGCGAACGGCAAGGACAATGCGATGATCGCCGGCGAGCTCCACATCAGCCCGAAGACGGTCAAGAACCACATCTCGAACATCCTGATGAAGCTGCAGATCGAGAACCGCATCCAGGCTGCGGTCTTCGCGGTTCGCTCCGGGATCGTCTAGGAGGGCTCGACCTCCTACCGCCAGCTGAGGGTGCCCCCCGCGCCCAGGTCGTGCGTGACGCGCGTCAGGCCGGTTCCGTCGGCGTTCACGGTCCACAGATCGCCGACGCCGTCCCGGTCGGCCGCGATGAACGCGAACTCCGTGCCGCCCGGCGACCAGGTGAGGCCCGCGCCGCGGTCGACGGACTCGCTGAGCCCCGGCAGCGGGATCCTCCGGCCCGTGGACGGGATCACGATCGCGAGCGGCGGCGTGGTGCGCAGGACTGCGAGCCGTCCGCTCCGCGACCAGGCAACCGGTCCCTCGTCGGACACGGCGAGCCCCGGAAGCGGTCTGCTGCCGGCCCCGTCCGGCGCGACCGTCGCCACGCCGTTCGGGCCGCGGAACGCGATCCGAGCGGGCCCCCACCCCGGACCGGTGCCGACGACCCCGAGAGCCGTCGCGGCGCCGCCGGCGGCGGGGACGCGATAGAGACGCGCCGCATCGCCGACCGACGAGTTCCAGCGGCTGAAGACGATCGACGACCCGTCGGGGGAGAAGCTCGGATCCTGGTCCTGGCGGATGCTGCCGGCCGGAGCCGCGAACGGAATCCTGCGTGCGGCACCTCCCTTCGCGTTCGTCACCCAGAGCTGCTGGTCGCACCCGACGCATTGCGCTCCGGCGGTCCGGGTGAAGGCGAGCCGCGACCCGTCCGGCGACGCCGTCACCGACGACTCGTCCTGCAGCGTATGGGTGACCCGCGCCAGCCTCGTTCCGTTCGGGGCGACCGCAAAGACGTCGGCTGGGGGAGCGCAGTCCCCGGCGTACACCGCGCCGCTCCCATCGGGCAGCGCCTGCACGGAAGAGAACGCATCGGCGTTCTTGCCCTGGCAGATCGCATACGACGCCAGGACGCGGTTCGTCCCGCCGACCCGCGCCTTCGCGAGCGTCGCGAACCTCGGCTCCCCGAAGGCGACACCAAGCGACGGCAGCACCGACGACGACGTCGTGAACGCGCTGGGGAGCGTGACCAGGTGCCTCGTCGCGACGTCGAATGCCAGGGCATCCCGCACCTGCACCACGGTCGGCGAGACCCAGCGGATCGGTCCCGCGCTGCCGACGTGAACCGACACGCTCGGCCGGCCGACACCGTGCGACCGCACCTGCAACACGCCCCGAGAGGTCAGGGTCGCGAGACGATCGCCCGGGGACCAGGAAACGGCGACCGCCGGGAGGCTCGCCACGCGCGTACCGTGTGCGTCGTAGACGTCGGCGGCGGTCGAGGCGCGCAAGACGGCGAGGCGCCCGGTCGGCGACCACGACCCGGATTCCCCCGCAAGGTCGAGCAGCCTCCGGCCGGACGGCGAGAGCACCACGACACCACCGGCCTCGTTCGTGTACGCGATGCGCCCGCCGTGCGGCGACCAGCCGACGAGGGCGGCCGGCCGAGCTACGCCGGCGACTAGCCTCCATGCGCCGCCGGTCACAGCTGCGAGGTGGATCGCGCCGACGCCGCCCTGCCCGCCTCCCGTCAGGACCGCGAGCTGCGATCCGGACGGCGACCAGGCGACGCTGGGCTGAACCTCGATCGTCGGCGTCACCCGGCGCAGGCCGCGACCGTCGAGAGCGACCACGTACTCCGCGCCGCGGCCCCCACGCACGCTGAAGAAGGCAACGTGCTTGCCGTCCGGAGCGACGACGGGAGAGGCATCATAGGCGGCGCTCTTGCTCAGGTCGATGCGGGAGCCGTTCAATCGCACGAGCGTCACGTCGTCGGCGAACGGCGCGTCGCTCGCAGTGATCACGATGCGACCCGCGAGCGACCTGCCCGCCGCGAGCGCGGCCGAGCACACGACGACCCCCATGACGACCAGTACCGCGGCTCCGATTGCCCCTGCGAGGGCTCGGTTCGTCAAGAACGCCCGATACGCACGCGGTCGGCGTAGTGCCGAAGCTCGGCGAGCTGCGCACGCAAGCGGGCAAGCGCGCCCTGCTTGCCGTCGATGCTCTTCGCCAGCGATGCGAGCTCGCGGGCGTTCTCGGTGGCGTCGCCGCGGCCGATCCGCAGCGCGATCTCGTTGACCCGACGCTCCAGACGCAGCTTCTCGCTCTCGAGCTCGAGAGCCTGCGCATACCCGTCCGTGAGCGTGCGCTCGATCTGCGCAAGGTCATCGGTTTCCGACGAGATCATCGTCTGGATCGTCTGCAGGAGCTCGGTCATGCGGCTTCGACGATTCTTCGCCGCACGGGTCCTGGGCGGCAAGGGCCGCAGGTCCCATCTT
>DASXDB010000249.1:0-7384 GCA_036490895.1 Gaiellaceae bacterium | reverse complement strand
TCTGTACTCGCACCGCTCGACGATGCTGCACACGCTCGGTGTCGCCGCCGGCAACCCGATGGGGCTCGGCGTCTCGGAGCGGGATGCGATCCTGCCGGTCGTCCCGATGTTCCACGCGAACGCGTGGGGCTACCCGTACCTGGCGACGATGATCGGCGCGAAGCTCGTGTACCCCGGGCCGCACCTCGATCCTCAGAGTCTGCTCGACGCGTTCGAGTCCGAAGGCGTGACGTGGACCGCCGGCGTCCCGACGATCTGGATGGGGATCCTCGCGATGATCGACGCGGAGCCTGACCGCTGGGACCTCTCGAAGTTGAAGGGCATGCTCGTCGGCGGTTCCGCTGCGCCGCGCTCGATGATCGCCGGCTTCAAGCAGCGTCACGGGCTGGACGTCGTTCACGGCTGGGGGATGACCGAGACCTCTCCGGTCGCATCGACGTCGCAGCTCGTCGGCGACCTTCGAGGCGCCGATGAGGACACGCAGTTCGACTACATCGCGATGCAGGGGATCCCGCTGCCGCTCGTCGAGCTTCGCCATCGCGACGTCGACGGGAACATCCTGCCGTGGGACGGCGAGTCGATGGGTGAGCTCGAGATCCGCGGGCCGTGGGTCGCGGGCGGCTACTACGACACGCCCGACCAGGCGGAGCGGTGGACGGACGACGGTTGGTTCAAGACCGGCGACGTCGTGTCGCTCCATCCGCGCGGGTTCATCCAGATCAAGGATCGCTCGAAGGACGTGATCAAGTCGGGCGGCGAGTGGATCTCGTCGGTCGAGCTCGAGAACGCGCTGATGGCGCATCCTGCCGTTGCCGAGGCCGCCGTCGTCGCCGTGCCCGACCCGAAATGGGACGAGCGCCCGCTCGCTGCGGTCGTGCTGCGCGAAGGCGCGACGGCCACCGCCGACGAGCTCCGCGCGTTTCTCGCGCCCGACTTCGCGAAGTGGTGGCTGCCCGAGCGCTTCGAGTTCGTCGCCGAGATCCCGAAGACGAGCGTCGGCAAGTTCAAGAAGACGGAGCTCCGGGAGCTGTTCTCCAAGATTCCCGCATGATCGAGACGGTCTGGCTCGATAACCCGCCGGTCAACGCCGTCAACGCCGGGATTCTCGAGACCCTGTGGAGCGCGTTCGAGAACGCGCGCGACGACGTGCACGCCGTGGTGCTTCGGGGCCGCGGCGAGCGGGCCTTCTCGGCGGGCGCGGACATCAGCGGCTTCGTCGGCGGGATGGCTGAAGGCGACCGCCCCGGCGGGATTCAGCCGGTCGCGGACCTGATCGAGGCGGCGCCGATGCCGGTCGTCGCCGCGATCCACGGGTTCTGCCTCGGCGGCGGTCTCGAGCTCGCGCTCGCGTGCGACTTCCGGATCGCGACGCGCGACGCCCAGCTCGGCTTCCCGGAGGTCAATCTCGGCCTCCTGCCGGGCGGCGGCGGAACGCAGCGCGCACCGCGCCTCGTCTCCCCGGGCCGTGCCCGGTGGCTGACCATGTCGGGTGAACGCATCACGGCGGACACGGCCGAGGCGTGGGGGCTCGTCGAGTTCGTCGTCGACGACCTCGAGGAGGGGATCGCGCGCTACCTCGAGCCGCTCGACGGGCAGAGCCCGTTCGCGATCCGGCAGATCAAGCAGCTCTTTCACGACACGCGCGATGCGCGGAGTGACGAGCGCGAGGTGCACGCGTTCGCCGCCTGCCTCGCATCGGAGGACGGCCAGGAGGGAGTCGCGGCGTTCCTCGAGAAGCGCCCGGCGAACTGGACCGGCAGGTGAACGCCGTCGTGCTGCGCGAGGTCGGCGGCGATCTCGCGGTCGAGGACTGGGAGGAGCCGGCGGGCGCGGTCGTCGAGGTACGCGCGGCGGGCGTCAACTTCGCCGACGTGTTGATCCGTCGCGGGCTCTACCCGCAGATGCCGGCTCTGCCGTACGTGCTCGGGAACGAGGTCGCGGGCGAGCTGGACGGCCGACGCGTGTGCGCCTGGTCGGTCGGCGGCGGCGGCTATGCCGAACGCGTGGAGGTCGATCACGAGTGGGCGTTCGACCTGCCTCCGGATGCGTCGTTCGCGGCGGGTGCGGCCTTTCTCACGACCTACCTGACGGCGTACATCCCGCTCGTCTCGATCGTGCGCGCCGAGAGCGTGTTGGTGCACGCGGGGTCGGGCGGCGTCGGCTCGGCGGCGATCCAGCTCGCGAAGCACCGTGGTGCGTTCGTCTACGCGACGGCGAGCTCCGACGAGAAGCGCGAGGTCGCGAGGCAGATGGGTGCCGACGAGGTGCGCGGTTACGACGAGATCGACGATGTGCGTGTCGACGTCGTGCTGGATCCGGTCGGCGGCGAGATCTTCACGCGGTCGCTGCCGTTGTTGAATCCCCTCGGCACGATCGTCGCGATCGGCTTCACGAGCGGGCTCTGGCAGGACCCGAGCGTGCAGTGGCTCGTCGGGCGGAACGCCTCGGTGTTCGGCGTCTATCTCGGCCGTCTCGTGCGACTGGCTCCGGAGCTCGTGCGCGAGCGCGCGACCGAGTTGCTCGCGCTCTGGAGCGACGGTGCGATCGATCCGCTCGTCGGGGCCACGTTCCCGCTCGCCGACGCACGTGACGCGCACGCGCTGATCGAGGCGCGGCGGCACGTCGGGAAGGTCGTGCTGGAGCCGTGAGGGCGCTCGTCACGGGCGGCGAGGGCGGCATCGGACGCGCACTGCGGGCACGACTCGAGGGCGAGGGGTACGAGGTCGATTCGCTCGACCTGACGACCGGGTTCGACGTGACGTCACCCGAGGCCTGGACGCGGGTCGGACCGGTCGACATCGCCTGCCTGAACGCAGGAGTGCTGACGGGCGACCTGAGCTACGAGAGCTACCGCCGAGCCGTTGGGGTCAACGTCGACGGGATCGTCCTCGGCGTGTTGCGGCTACGCGAGGTGATGGACGCGGGCGCGATCGTCGCGACGGCGTCGCTCGCCGGACTGACCGGCATGCCGGCGGATCCCGTCTATTCGCTCACGAAGCACGCGGTCGTCGGCTTCGTGCGCAGCATGGCGCCGCTCGTCCAGCCGATCCGGCTCAACGCCGTCTGCCCAGGCATCGCGGACACGCCGATGATCGACGGTCAGCGCGCCGAGCTCGCCGCCGCCGGTTTCCCGCTCGTCGCGCCTGCCGACGTCGCGGAGGGGATGTGGCGTGCGGTCTCAGGCGGCGGCACGGGGGAGTGCTGGTTCGTGCAGCCGGGACGCGAGCCGGCGCCGTTCCGGTTCCCGAGCCTGCCCGGCCCGCGCGCGGACGGCGAGCGCGTCGGGAAGCCGCCGATCTAGCTCAATTGAGTCCCGGGTCGAACGGCATGTTCTCCATCAGCGAGAACGCGCCGCCCTTGCGCTGCAGGACGGTGCGCCAGAGTTCGTCCGGGTCGTCCGCGAACGCGTCGTCGGTCGCGGCGTCGACGACGATCCACGAATCCTCCGCGAGCTCGTCCTCGAGCTGCCCGCTGCCCCAGCCCGAATAGCCCGCGAACAGGCGCAGCCGCTTGATCGCGAGGTCGCCCGGCTCGGCGTCCGCCGGCATGAAGCCCACGCCGTCGATGATCGGCGCGGCCGCCTGATCGACGTCCTCGAACTCGGCGAGCACCATGAACGCCTCGGGTTGCACCGGCCCGCCGACGAACACGGGATCCTCGGCGCCCGGCAGGCCTCCGAGCACCGGCACCGCGTCGACCGCGGCGACGTCGGACGGGCGGCTGAGCACGAGCCCCAGCGCCCCCTCCTCGTCGTGGTGCGCGACCAGGACCACGGTCTTGCGGAAGTTCGGGTCGATGAGCGACGGCGACGAGACGAGGAGCTTGCCTTGCAGGAAGTCCATTCCCTAACTGAAGTGCCACCCGTCGCCGGATGCAAACGCCTTGAGGATCCGCCGCGCGACCACCTGGCGGTGAACCTCGTCCGGGCCGTCGTAGATCCGGCCCGCGCGGGCCATCATCGCCATCTGTGCGAGCGGCGTCTCGTCGGTGAGGCCGCGGGCGCCGTGCACCTGGATCGCGCGGTCGATCACCTCCTGCAGGACGCGCGCTGCGTAGAACTTGATCGCGGAGATCTCGACGCGTGCGTCGTCGCCGGCGTCGATCTTGTGCGCTGCGTCGAGCGTCGCGAGGCGGCAGGCCTGAATCTCGGCGTAGCTGTCTGCGATCCAGTTCTGCACGGTCTGCTTCTGCGCGAGCGGCTCCCCGAACGCCTCGCGCTCGAGCGAGTACGAGCACATCAGCTCGAACGCGCGCTGCATCTGGCCGAGCCAGCGCATCACGTGGTGGATGCGTCCAGGGCCGAGCCGCTTCTGCGCGATCCGGAAGCCTGCATCTTCGTCGCCGAGCAGGTTCGTCGCGGGAACGCGCACGTTCGTGTAGCGCACCTCACAGTGCGTCGACCAGTTCCGGCCGCGGTGTCCCATCGTCGGTATGGCGCGCACGACGTCGACGCCGGGCGTATCGGCGGGAACGATGATCTGCGACGCGCGCAAGTGCGGATCGGCGGTGGGATCCGTCACGGCCATGACGATCCCGAACGCGGCGCCTTCGGCTCCGGACGAGAACCATTTGTGACCGTCGATCACGTAGTCGTCGCCGTCGCGAACCGCGCGCGTCCGCAACGTCGTCGGATCGGAGCCCGGCACGTCCGGCTCGGTCATCGAGAAGAAGGAGCGGATGTCGCCGGCGACGAGTGGAAAGAGCCAGCGCTCCTTCTGCTCGTCTGTCCCGAACAGGTGCAGGATCTCCGCGTTGCCGGCGTCTGGGGCCTGGCAGCCGAAGACGAGCTGGCCCCAGAGCGTGCGCCCGATCTGCTCGTTCAGATACGCGTAGTCGAGGAAGCCGGTGCCGGTTCCTCCGGCGTCGGGCGGCACATGCGGCGCCCAGAGGCCGGCTGCCTTCACCTCCGCTCGCAGCTCGGCGACGAGCGCGTCCGCGGCATCGTCCTCGCGGTCGAGCGCGGCTTCGTTCGCCAGGACGCGGTCGTGCATGAACGCGCGCACCTGCTCGAGCCGCTCGGTCGGGGGCGACCATGCCGTGGCGGTCATTGCCGTAGCATCGCACGCGGTGAAGCTCGGCTTCTACATGGGGTATGCCCAGCCGGGCACGAGCCCGCTCGAGCTGATCGAGCTCGCGCGCGAGGCCGAGCAGCTCGGGTACTCGTCTGCGTGGGCGGCAGAGGCGTGGGGCGTCGACGCCGTCACGCCGCTCGCGTGGCTCGGTGCGTCCACGTCGACGATCGGGCTCGGCACGGCGATCATGCAGCTGCCGGGACGGTCGCCCGCGAACGCGGCGATGACCGCCGCGACGCTCGACCTGCTCTCGGGCGGGCGGTTCCTGATGGGCCTCGGCACGTCCGGCCCGCAGGTTGTCGAGGGCTGGCACGGGCAGGAGTGGGGGAAGCCGCTCGGCAAGACGCGCGAGTACGTGGAGATCGTGCGCTCGGTGCTGCGCCGCGAGCGGCTCGAGCATCACGGCGCCCACTACGACATCCCGGTGTCGGGCGGCACGGGCCTCGGCAAGCCGCTCAGGCTGATGGCGCGTCCACTCCGCGCCGACATCCCGATCTACCTCGCGGCCGTGCGTCCCCGCGCCGTCGAGCAGGCGTTCGAGATCGCGGACGGCTGGCTGCCGATCTTCTGGTCGCCGGCGAAGGCGCGCGACGTGTTCCCCCTGGATCGAGCACGCGACGGGTTCGACGTCGCACCGTGCGTGCCCGCGATCGTCACCGACGACGTCCAGAGCGCGCGCGACGCGCTCAAGTCGTACTACTCGTTCTACATCGGCGGCATGGGTGCGCGATCGAAGAACTTCTACAACGACCTGTTCGCGCAGTACGGATACGAGGCGGAGGCGGAGGTGGTGCAGGAGCTGTTCCTCGGCGGTCAGCAGGTCGACGCCGCGGCGAAGATCCCCGACGCGTTCGTCGACGAGGTGGCGCTCATCGGGTCGGTCGAGCGGATCCGCGAGCGGCTGGCCGCGTTCCGCGAGAGCGGCGCGACCACCTTGCTCGTCTCGACGCGCGACGTGAAGACACTGCGCGGCGTCGCGGAAGCGGCTAGCTGACCGCCGCCAGCGCGGTCTCCGCGAGCAGCGGCACCGCATGCTCGAAGATCGCGGCGCGGGTGTCCTCCGCACCGAGCTCGCCGCGGATGTAGCGGCCGTAGATCGCCTCGCAGAACACGGCCGCCTTCCACAGCGCGAGCGCCTCGAACCAGCCGAGCGGCTCGATGTCGCGGCCGCTGCGCTCGGTGTAGCGAGCCACGAGCTCGCGGCGGGTCGGGAAGCCGGGCTCGGCGGTCACGGGTGACGAGCCGAGCGGGCTCGACCGTCCGTTCGGCTCGCTGTAGGTCGCGAGCAGGTAGCCGACGTCGGCCCGCGGGTCGCCGATCGCGCCCATCTCCCAGTCGAGCACGGCAAGGATGCGGGTCGGCTCGTTGTCGGCGACCATCATGTTCCCGAGCCGGTAGTCCCCGTGGACGACGGTCGGCGCGAGCGCGTCGGGAAGGCGCTCGGCGAGCAAGCGCGCGACGTCGTCGACGTCGCGGAGCTCACGCGTCTTGTTGATCCGCCAGAGGTCGGTGAACCGGCGTACCTGGCGGTCGAGATAGCTGCCGGGACGCTGGAAGGCGGCGAGCCCGGGGCTCGACACGTCGGCGGCGTGGATCTCGACGAGCGTGTCGACGAGGTCGAGCCCGAGCGCGCGCCGCGCGCCGTGCGTCTCGAGCCCGGACGGGAGGTCCTGCGTGATCACGTGACCGTCGAGGTGGCGCATGACGTAGAACGGCACGCCGATCACGGCGTCGTCGTCGCAGACCGCGACGATCTCGGCGAGGCGCGTGAAGCCCGCGGCGCGGATCGCCTGCTGCAATCGAGCCTCGCGGACCATGTCGTGGGCGGACGGCGGCAGCGGCGGCCTGGGCGGCCGGCGGAGCACGAATCGCTCGCCGCCGCGCTCGATCAGGAACGTGAAGTTCGAGCCCCCGCCGTCCCCGATCCGATTCGCGGTGACCGCGCCGCTCCCGAGCCCGTGCGCGTCGAGGAACGCCTCGACGTTCTCCTCGACGATGAGGGGCGCAAGCACGCCGCGATGCTACGTCGGGGCGTGGCCGTTGCGGGCGACGTGAGTGGTCAGACCAAAGATCACAAAACTGCGCCGCATCGCGCCTCTTTGCCTTGAACGGGGCCGTTGACCGCGGTCGCGGGCGAGAGCGGACGGGGCCGGAGCGGCGCATCGACGTGGTCAGACCACGGGGTCATCGACGTTCGCTTCGACGATGAGCGGCGGCAGCACGAGCCGATGCTACGCCGCCGCGATCGCGACGACGCCGATGAGCGCGATTGCCACGCCGGCTTGCTGCGCGCGCGTCAACCGCTCGTGCAG
>DASXDB010000248.1:0-2219 GCA_036490895.1 Gaiellaceae bacterium | reverse complement strand
AGCCGGTCGGGTGTGAAGACGAGCGTCGACAGCTCGCGGCGCAACGACTCGGCGGACGGCAGCCGCGCGCCGTTCAGCCGCGCCTCTTTCGCCTGGCTGTGCCTGAGCGTCAACGTCACCTCCACCGGCGACGAGCCGCGGCGGCCGGCGATGCCGACGCGTGCCGCCGACTCGCCGAAGCGGATCAGCTGGCCGTCGTGGCGCGTCCGCGGCGAGAAGCCCTGTGTCGCGAGATGCAGCGACTCGAGCAGGTTGGTCTTGCCGACACCGTTGCGGCCGACGACGAGCACCACGCCCGGCGTGAGGGCGAGGTCGAGCGACGCGTACGACCGGTACTGACGGAGCGTTACGCGATCGACGATCAGCCGGCGAGACGGATCGGCATGATCAGGTACACGTAGTCCGGCGTGTCGCCCTCGAGCACCGCGGGCCGGAGCGGGCTGATCAGCTTGAACTTGATCGAGTCCGCGTCCACCGACTCGAGCCCGTCGCGCAGGAACTCGGCGTTGAACCCGATCTCGAGCGGATCGGCCGCGTACGGCGCCGGCAGCGACTCGCGGGCCTCACCGACGTCCTGCGTGACGGCGGAGACGGTCAGCTCGCCCTCCGCGAAGCGCAGCCGGAGCGGCGAGTTGCGCTGGGCCATCAGCGAGACGCGGCGAACGACTTCGAGCAGCTCCTCGCGCGGCAGCAACAGCTCGTGCTCGAACTGTTCCGGCAGGAGCTGCCGGTAGTTCGGAAACTGGCCGTCGATGCGGCGCGTCGTCAGCCACGTGCTGTCGGCGCCGAAGACCACGTGATTCTCCAGCATCCCGAGCTGGAGCTCGTCGGCGCCGGCCGCGATGCGCGCCAGCTCCTGCAGCGCGCGCGCGGGGATGATCGCCTCGAGATCCGGCAGCGTCCCGTCGACCGGCGTCTCCTTGACGGCGAGCCGATACGAGTCGGTGGCGGCCATCACGACCTTCCCCGGCTCGAACCGGACGAGGATGCCGGTGAGCACGGGGCGGCTCTCGTCCCGGGACGCGCTGCGGCCGACCCGCGAGATCGTCTCGACGAGCGCGTCGCGATCGACCGAGTGCAGCGGCAGCGACTCGACATCGGGAAGCCGCGGAAAGTCCTCGGCCGAGTACGTGTGCAGGCGATACGTCGCGGTCCCGGAAGACACGACCACGACCGCCTCCTCGGGGCGATGCTCGATCGACACGTCGCTGTCCGGCAGCGAGCGCGCGATGTCGAGCAGCAAGCGGCCGGGAACGACGACGGAGCCTTCGTCGGCGACCTGCGCCGCGACGGAGCCGCGCAACGACACCTCCATGTCGGTGGCGGCGAGGTGGAGCCGGCCCGCTTCCGCGCGCAGCTGGATCCCGCCGAGCACGAGCACGGCGGTGCGCGTCGACACACCGCGCGCGACGGTGGCCAGCTTGGACGCGAGCTCGTCCTTCGCGACCGTAACCCTCAGCCCGGTGCCCACCATTAGCTCTGAGTCAATCATCTATAGAAAACCTCGTTGTAGTCGTAAGGGCTGTGGGTCCGGGGAAACCCGCTCCCAAGCGTTCACCCGAGCCATTCTCCCTGTGGGAGCGGACGGGGGAGAACTGAGGGTTTCGCACACGACTTCCGCTCAGCGCGCCTGGCGCACGCGAGCTGTGAGCTCCTGCACCAGGTTGTACACAGACCTGTCCTCACGGATCAGGCGCGCGATCTTCGACGTCGCGTGGATCACGGTGGTGTGGTCGCGCCCGCCGAACTCCTTGCCGATCTTCGGCAGCGAGGCATCCGTCAACTCACGCGAGAGGTACATCGCGACCTGGCGCGGATAGACGATGTTCTGCGAGCGGCGATCGCCCGTCAGCTCGTCGTGGGTGACGCTGAAGCGCTCGCAGACGAGCTCCTGGATGCGCTCGATGGAGATCTGGACGCTCTCCCCCTGCGGGAAGACGTCCTTGAGCACGTCCTGGGCGAGGTCGACGGAGAGGGCGCGGCCCGTGAGCGACGCGAACGCGACGACGCGGGTCAGCGCACCTTCGAGCTCGCGGATGTTCGTTGACACGCGCGACGCGATGAACGTCAGGAGCTCCGGGTCGCGGATCTCGATCTGGTCGGCCTTCACCTTCTTGCGGAGGATCGCGATGCGCGTCTCGAGGTCGGGCGGCTGGATGTCGGTGATCAGCCCCCACTCGAACCGTGAGCGGAGCCGGTCCTCGAGCGTCGAGATGTCG
>DASXDB010000247.1:0-6747 GCA_036490895.1 Gaiellaceae bacterium | reverse complement strand
GCGCCCCGTCGCGATCCCGAGCTTGGCGGAGAGCGTCTGGATCAGCATCGCGAGCAGGTTGGCCGCGACGACCACCCACACCAGCTGGTAGCCGAACTTCGAGCCGCCGGCGATGTTCGTCGCGAAGTTGCCGGGGTCGATGTAGGCGACGCAGGCGATGAATGCCGGCCCGAGGAACGGCAGGATCCGGAAGCGCGTGCGGTGGAGAGCCTCGTCGACGGTACGGAGGCCCTCGGGCAGAGCCTCTTGCCGAGTGGCGATCACGCCGAAAGTTTAGCCGGACCTAAATCGCTACCGAACGAGACGCAGGTCAGGCAGGCTCCGGTAGCGCTCCTGCAGCTCGAAGCCGTAGCCGACGAAGAACTCGTCGGGGATCGTGAAGCCGACGTGCCGCACCGGCAGGTCGTCGACGAGGCGCCGGTACGGGCGCTCGAACAATGTCGCGATATGGAGCGAGGCCGGATTGCGGATCGCGAGCGACCGAGTCAGGTAGTGCATGGTCAGCCCGGTGTCGATCACCGCGTCGACGAGCAGGACGTTGCGACCCTCGATCTCCGTGTCGAGGTCCTTGAGGAAGCGGATTCCCTCGTCGTTCTCGCCGTAGCCGGCCAGTTCGATGAAGTCGAGCGCGTGGTGGATCGGGATCGCGCGCGAGAGGTCGCAGATGAACGGGATGCACGCCTTGAGCGAGCCGACGAGCAGCGGTTCGCGTCCCGCGTACTCACGCGCGATCTCCGCCCCGATCTCGCGCACGCGGGCGCCGATCTCGAGGGCGTCGAGGAATACCTCTCCGATGCGGTCGTCGTGTGTCGCGGCGGGGCTCAGGATGCCTTCTGGAGCCCGAAGCGGGCGGCGAGCCGCATGAAGTCGCGTTCGTAGAACAGCTTGATGCGGATCTCGGGATAGAGCTGCCGGAGCTTCCGCAACTTGCGGTTCTTGCGGGTGACGAGCGACTGCTTCATCACCGTCACCTCGAGGTACAGATCCTGGTCGGGAAGGTAGAAGTCGGGTGAGAACGCCTCGGTGACGCGCCCCTGCTCGTCGCGCTCGAGGACGAAGGTCGTCGGCTCGTACAGCCACGGGATCCCGTACCAGTCGAGGATCTTCGCGTACTCGAGCTCCGCCGGGTTGGCGAAACGCGGCGGCTCCGAGCCGCAATATGCCTGGAAATCAGGCGTTTCCGGCACCACTCTGGCCAGGGTAGCAACCGTCCCGGATGGCCTATGCTCTGCGTCTTGGCCTCGACGATCGCTCATCTCTCCGATCTCCATTGTGGCGACCCGCATTTCGTCCCCGATCTGATGGAGCGCGCGATTGCCGAGATCAACGAGCTGAAACCCGACATCGTGGTCTGTTCAGGCGATCTCACGACCTTTGGCTTCAAGGAGGAATTCGCCCAGGCGAAGCGCTACCTGGACACCGTCGAGTGTGACGCGTTGGTGGTCGTTCCCGGGAACCACGACTCGAGAAACGTCGGGTACGTGCATTTCGAGCAGCTGATCGGCGAGCGCAGCTCCGTCGTGCGCAGGGACGGGATCTCCGTCGTCGCGGTCGACTCCACCGAGCCCGACCTCGACCACGGGCAGATCGGGCGAGGGCGGTACGGCTGGATCGAGCAGCAGTTCGAGGAGCCGGCGCGGCTGAAGGTGTTCGTGCTGCACCACCATCTATTGCCGATCCCGGGAACCGGCCGAGAGCGGAACGTCGTCTACGACGCCGGTGACGCGATCGAGTGCCTGCAGCGGGCGGGCGTTCATCTCGTCCTCTCGGGTCACAAGCACGTCCCGTATGCGTGGAAGCTCGAGAACCTGTTCGTCGTCAACACCGGCACGGTGTCGACGTTGCGGCTCAGAGGTAACACGCGCCCCTGTTACAACGTGGTCGAGATCGAGGGTTCCCATGTGACGGTGTGGCGGCGCTATCCGTTCCACGGCCAGGAGCGGATCATCCAGTTCGACGTCTCGACCGGCGAGTACGAGAAGTACACGGGCCGGATCGAGAGCGAGGTGACGGCGAGGCGGTGACGCGCGCGGTGGCGCTCATCGACGGTGAGCACTATCCGCCGGTGGTGCGCGACGCGCTCGCAGCGCTCCCGTACGAGTGGGAGGGAGCGATCCTCGTCGGCGGGACGGAGAAGCTTCGCGAAGGCGAGGCCGGCGACTACGGCGTTCCGCTCGTCGACGGCTTCGGCTCGGCGGAGGTGGTCGTCGATCTCTCCGACGAGCCGGTGCTCGGACCGGTGGAGCGGTTCGACTGGGCCTCGCGGGCGCTCGCCGCCGGGCTCTCGTACGTCGGCGCCGATTTTCGCTTCGACCCGCCGCAACTGGAGCCCTTCGAGCTGCCGTCGATCTCGGTGATCGGAACCGGGAAGCGCGTCGGGAAGACGGCCGTCACAGCGCACCTCGCGCGCCTGTTCGCACGCGATCGCAGCGTGGTCGTCGTCGCGATGGGGCGCGGCGGCCCGCCGGAACCGGAGCTCGTCGAGACGCGGCCCACCGTCGATGACCTGATCGCGCGATCCGAGGCAGGACGCCACGCGGCCTCCGACCATCTCGAGATCGCTGCGCTCACGGGAGTGCCGACGATCGGCTGCCGCCGCGCCGGCGGCGGGCTCGCCGGCGGCGTCGCCGTGTCGAACGTCGCCGAAGGCGCGCGCCTCGCGGCCGAGCTGCGTCCGGACCTCGTGCTCTTCGACGGCAGTGGAGCGTCGATCCCACCGATCGCGACCGCGAGGCGCGTGCTTGTCACCGGCTACGCCGAGCGCGACCCGTATCTCGACACGTATCGCCGGCTCGTCTCGGACGTCGTCGTCGAGCGTCCCGTGCTTCGGCTGCGATCGGCCGAGCCGCTCGACGGGCGCGTCGCAGTGTTCACCGCGGGCGCCACGGACGTTTCGCACCTCGACGCGGAGGTCGTCCACGTCTCGGCGAACTTGTCGAATCGCGTACGTCTGCGCGACGATCTCGTCGATGCAGACACCTATCTCGTCGAGGTGAAGGCGGCGGGCATCGACGTCGTCGCGACGCACGCGCGCGCGCGCGGCATCCGCGTCGTGCTCGCGGGTAACGACGTGGTCGGCGTCGACGACGACGTGCTGCTTGCCCTCGCGCCGATCGAGGTGGCGTGATGTCGCAGCCGCGCCGGTCCGAGCCGCTCCCCCTCGGCAACGAGGAGCTGCCGTACTCGAAAGGCCTGATGGCGCGTGCCCTGATCGCGACGGGCGTGCCGGCCGACCAGGCATACGGGCTCGCGCGGCGGATCGAGCTCGACCTGGCGGAAGCCGGCGAGCCGGCCGCGACGCTCGAGCGGCTGGACGTGCTCGCCCGCGAGGTGCTGGGGGAAACCAAGGGGGAACGGGCGGTCGACCGGCTGCGCCGGTTGTCCGATCTCCAGCAGCTCGACGTGCCGGTGATCGTGATGATCGGCGGCTCGACCGGCACCGGCAAGTCGACCGTAGCGGTCGAGGTCGCGCACCGGCTCGGAATCAACCGCGTCGCGTCAACGGACTTCATCCGGCAGACGATGCGTGCGTTCTTCTCGCCCGAGTTCATGCCGACGATCCACTACTCGAGCTTCGAGGCGGGCCAGGCACTCGACGAAGAGGTGACCGGCGATCCCACGGTGGTCGGATTCGTCGAGCAGTGCCGCCACGTGTGCGTCGGCGTCGACGCCGCGCTCCAGCGTTCGCTGACCGAAGGCTGGTCGATGGTCCTCGAAGGGGTGCACCTCGTGCCGGGTCTCGTTCCCCGCACCCTCGAGGGTGCGCTCGTCGTCCACGTCGTGCTCGAGATCGCCGACGAGGACGTGCATCGCCTGCATTTCTACGTCCGGGACGGCGCGACCGGCGGGAACCGCGCGATGGACAAGTACCTCGAGCGGATCGAGGACATCCGCCGGATCCAGACGTACGTCTCGGGGCGCGCTCGACGCGAGGGGGTCCCCGTGGTTGAGAATGCGAATGTGGACCGTGCGATCGACGGCGTAATGGGGCTCGTGATGGACGCCGCGGAGCGCTTCCAGGAGACCCGGTGACCCAGGTCGAAGAGACGGCGAGCCAGCCCGCGCCCGCCGCGGACGACCGTCCGCCGTGCCAGTGCGAGACGTTCTCGCGGGTGACCGAGCGCGCGGCCCTCGCAGGTGCTCGCTGGCTGGGCCGGGCCGACAAGGAAGCCGCCGAGGAGGCGTCGTTCACCGCCGCCCGGCAGGCGCTCGAGCGGATGTCGATCCGCGGCACGATCGTGATCGGCGCGCACGAGGGCGCGGAGCAGCTCGCCGCCGGCTCGGTCATCGGGGCGGGCGGGGAGGAGTTCGACCTCGCGCTCGACCCGCTCGAGGGCCGCGCCGTGGTCGCGCGCGGCGGAACGAATGCGGTGTCGATGATCGCGGCCGCGCCTCGCGGCTCGATGCCGTCGCTGCCGGACATGTACATGCGGAAGATGGCCGTCGGCCCGAGGGCGCGCGGGCAGATCGATCTGACGCGGCCGGTCGGCGACAACATTCGCGCGATCGCCGACAGCTTCGACCGGATGGTCAACGACGTCACCGCGATCGTCCTCGACCGGCCGCGACACCATGACCTGATCGAGGAGATCCGGGCCGCCGGGGCACGCATCAAGCTGATCCAGGACGGCGACGTCACCGCGTCGATCAGCGCGGCGGTGCGCGGGACGAACGACCACCTCGCGATCGGGATCGGCGGCACGCGGCAAGCGGTGCTCGCAGCCACGGCGCTGCGCTGCCTCGGCGGCGAGCTGCAGGCGCAGCTGTGGCCGACGCGCCGCGCGGAGATCGAGGAAGCCCGTGCGCACGGCATCTCCGATCCGGACCGCGTGTTCACGATCGACGATCTGGCGCCCCAGGAGGTGATCGTCGTCGCGACCGGCGTGTCGAACGGCGACCTGCTGCGCGGTGTGCGCTTCCTGGCGGACTCCGCGCGGACGCACTCGCTCGTCATGTGCACGCGCTGCAACTGGGTGAGGTTCGTGGACAGCATCCATTTCTTCGCGAGGGAACGCCGCGAAGAGATCCGGCTCAGCTAACCTCGCCGCATGCCTACGCAAGCTGACGTCGTCGAGGCACTGCGCGAGGTGGAGGACCCGGAGCTCGGGATGGACATCGTCGAGCTCGGCCTCTTCTACAGCGCCGAGGTCGAAGGCCCGAAGGTCAAGGTGCAGTACACCCTGACCTCGATGGGCTGCCCGGCCGGCGCGATGATCCAGGAGGACATCGAGCGCGTGGTCCGGCAGATCCCCGGGGTCGAGGATGTGGAGAGCGAGCTGACGTTCGACCCGCCATGGACTCCCGACCGGATGTCCGACGACGCGAAGTTCATTCTCGGCTTCGGCTAAGGGTTTCCGACCTCGACAGGGGCTCGACGAGAGCGCGGCGCGGGCTGACCGCGAGCCGCAAGTTCGACGAGTCGAGAACCCGGTCTGCGGCGACCGGTTCTACTCGTCTCGCGCATCTGCCCGCGCCGCCCGACCACTATCGCGCACGAGGCCCGGTTCGGGTCACTCCGCACGATCAGTCTCGAACTGAACGTTGGTGCTGTTCAGGTTCCCGAACGGTTGCCGGCCGGGGTGGGTGCGTCGCATGGTTGAGCCATAATCACGCGGATGACGCCGATGCACGCCTCGACTCGACGGTGATCCACCGCCACGAGGTCGGCGCGCCGCTCGTCGCGCTCTCGTTCGACGACGGTCCGTCGCAGTGGACCGAGCAGATCCTCGACATCCTGGTCGCGAGCGGCGCCCGCGCGACGTTCTTCGTCTGCGGGATCGCGATCCAAGGTCGCGAGGACACCCTGCGGCGATGCGTTGCCGAAGGGCACGAGGTGGCGAATCACACGCACACCCATCCCGTGCTTCGCGAGCTCGACCGGGCCGCGATCCGCGCTGAGCTCGAGGCGGCGAGCTCGGCGATCGAGTCGGTGATCGGCACCCGGCCGGTGCATTTCCGCCCGCCGTACTTCGAGTCCAGCCCGGACGTCGAGGCCGCCTCACGGGAGCTCGGCCTCGGTGAGCCCGTCGGGGCAGACGCGTGGACGACCGACTGGGATCAGCAGCCGGCCGAGCAGATGCTCGCGGCGATCACGTCGAAGCTCCGGCCGGGCTCGATCATCGACCTGCACGACGCGGTGCCGCCGCAGGATCGCGCGCCCACGCCGGCCACGCGCGGCGAGACCGTTCGGGCGGTCGGCCTCGTCGTGCCCTGGCTGGCGCAGCGGGGCCTCGCTGCGGTGACCGTCTCCGAGCTGCTCTCGGCCTAGGGGATCGACAGGACGATCTTGCCGAGCTGGTCGCCTGCCTCGAGCCGCTCGTGCGCCGCGCGCGCATCGGCGAGCGCGAACACGCTGTCGACGACCGGCCGGATGCTGCCGGCGGCGATCAGGTCGTACACGCCCTGAAAGTCGTCGGGCGTTCCCATCGTCGAGCCGAGGATCGAGAGCTGCTTCCACCAGATCCGGTGGAGCGCAGCAGGTGGATTCGGTCCTGTGGTCGCGCCGCACACGACGACGCGTCCTTCCGGCCGCGCCGCATCGAGCGTGCGCCTCCACGTGGCATCGCCGACGTCGTCGACGACGATGTGGGCTCCGCCGCCGGTCGTCTCCTTCACGAGGGCGACGACGTCCCCCGACTCGTGGTTGACGACGGCGTCGGCGCCGAGCTTGCGCGCCTGTTCGAGCTTCGCATCGCTGGACGACGTCACGATCGTCTTCGCGCCGAGCGCGTTCGCGATCCCGAGCGC
>DASXDB010000246.1:0-3098 GCA_036490895.1 Gaiellaceae bacterium | reverse complement strand
ATTCGGGACACGGCGTCGATCGTCGCGATGTGCGAGCTGGCGGAGGATCTCGCGGGTGGGGGCGACCTCGAGCAGCTGAGGGCCGAGCTCGCCCGGGTCCGCATCGTCGAGCAGCCGCCGGGGATCGAGGAGGCGGAGGATGCGGCCCTCGCCCTCGAGCGTGTGCTCGGTGCTCCACCGCGCCTCGCCACGCCGGCGTTCCTGGACGACGTCGGCGCTGCGACGGTCGCCCTCGAGCGGGCGCTCGGAGAGTCGACGTCGCCGTTCTCGGCCGCGATCCGCGGTGCGACCGGCGCGGTCGACGAGTTCGTGCGCGAGGTAGAGCGGGACTACGGCGTCGCTCTGCCCTGAGCCGCTACCTTGGCCTGCATGGAAGGTGGATTCGGAGGATTCCCATTCGGAGGCGACCCCGAGGACCTCATGCGGAGCCTGCGTGAGTTCGCGGAGCAGCAGGCCGAGTCGGTGCAGGAGGCGCAGCGCGAGCAATTCGCGACGCTCACCCTGAACACGGCAGTCGAGCTGACCGCGGCAGCGCTCTCGCAGGTACAGGTGACCGGGCCGGCCGACGAGCAGTCGGTCGCGCTGCGCGACGCGATGCGCGTGCTGTTCCCCGAGGCGGTGGCGCTCGTCAGCGCCGCACGCCAGGGGTTCATGCGCGAAGGCTAGAGCCGCCTCGCTCAGGTGGCGACGGGCGCGGTGATCCCGCGCCAGAGCCCCCACGCCATCAGCGCGAACGCGATCGCTGCGAGGGCGACGTCCACCGGTCGCCGCCGATGCAGCGGGTAGACCGCGAACACGATCAGCTGCGACAGGTAGAGCGCGATCAGCGACGGCCGGAGCACGTGCTCGTCGAACCATTCGGGGTCGATCAAGCTGAGGACGTCGAGGGCGACGAACGGCACGGCGATGATCGACACGAGCCGGCGGATCGGCACGCCGGTGAACGCGAAGAGAAGGCGTGAGAGTGCGAGGTACTCGGCGACGATCAACCCGGCGACGCTCGCAGCTGCGCCGACACCGACGACGATCGCGAGTGTGCGGCCCGAGTACGCACCGGCGATCGCGTAGCCCGGAAGCTCCCCGTTGCGAAACGCCGGGTCGACGGCGGCGAACGCGAAGACAGCGAACGCCACGTACGCCGCCGCGACGAGTCCCGCGACCGGAAGCGCGCGGCGGATGGTGCGGCTGCCACCCGTCACCTCCGCGCCGAGGAAGAGCGGCAGGCTCCCGCACACGAAGAGCAGCGCGACATTCGCCGCGCCGGGACGCAGCCCGTGCGCATGCGTGAACGAGTCGGAGGGCGCACCGACGTGGTGGATGACTGCTGCACCGAGCATGACGAGGATCCCGAGCTGCAGCACGGCCGAGACGGCGAGCACGCGCAGCGCCGGCAAGGTTCCGAGCAGGAGTAGCGCGACGATCGCGATCGGGATCACGACCTCCAGCAGCGGCCGCCACGGCTCGATGCCGGGGAAGACGGTGGCGAGCATCTCGTAGACGATGTCCGTGACCGTGTAGGGCAGGTACAGGAAATACGAGAACGCCCAGACCGCCGCCTGGACGAGCGCGAGACGCCGCCCGGCTGCGGCCTCGACGAAGCCCGCGAGCCCGGCCGGCGAGACGACATCGCGGCTGAAGCGAACCCAGACGAGCAGCGGCGCGGCGTAGAGCGCGGCGCCGAGCAGGGTGACAAGCCCCGCCGAGCGCATGTCGGCGGCTCCCGGGACGTAGATCACCGCGAGTGCGAGCGGGCCGCCGATCGACGCGACCGCGAACCCATAGAACAGGGCGGGCGGGAGCGTGCGTCCCGCCGTCGCATCCATGCCGTTGTCTACGCGGCGTACTCGCACGTGGATTCCTTTACCATCCCGCGCGCTCGTGGCTCTTCTCGACCGCGCGATCGTCCGGCTGCTGCCGGCTGTGCCGAAGTCCGTCGTCCAGCGGCTCTCGTCACGCTACATCGCCGGCCCCACGCTCGACGACGCGATCCGGGTGGTCGGTCGGCTGAACGCGAAGGGCAAGCTCGCGACCGTCGACGTGCTCGGCGAGGAGATCGCGACGGCGGACGAAGCGCGTGCGATCGCGGGTCAGTACCACGACGTGCTCGCGCGCCTCGACCAGGAGAAGCTCGAGGCGAACATCTCGATCAAGCTCACGGCACTCGGCCTCGAGCTCGACCTCGACCTCTGCCGCGAGAACCTCGAGGCCGTCGTGGTCGACGCAGCTGCGCGCGGGCGCTTCGTGCGGATCGACATGGAGGACTCGTCGACCACCGACCGCACGCTCGGGCTCCACCGGCAACTACGCGACGAGGGGCACGACAACGTCGGCGTCGTGCTGCAGGCCTACCTGCGGCGAACACTCGACGACGTGCGTGGGCTCGACAACGTGCGCATCTGCAAAGGCATCTACGTCGAGCCTGCCGACGTGGCGTTTCAAGAGTTCGATGAGGTGCGCGCGAGCTATGTTCGCTGTCTCGAGGCGCTCGTCGAGCAGGGCACGTACGTCGGCATCGCGACGCACGACGAGCACTTGATCGGGGAGGCTCTGCGGATCGTCGCCGACGCCGGGCTGTCGCCCGATCGGTACGAGTTCCAGATGCTGCTCGGTGTTCGTCCGGAACGTGCCGACGAGCTCGTTGCGGCCGGGCATCGGCTGCGCGCGTACGTGCCGTACGGAACGGAGTGGTACGAGTACTCGGTGCGCCGCCTGCAGGAGAACCCCAAGATCGCGGGCTACGTCGCCCGCGATCTTGCGACTCGAGTCCTTCGCCGTCAGTAGCCGGGAGGCGGCCCTGCTGCCGGGTCGTCGATCTCTTCGACGACCCTCCGGCGCCGCGACGGATAGACCGGCACACGCCGCTCGACGTACGTCGAGTCGCGGCGCATGTAGCCAGGCCCCCACGACGACCAGAGCAGCAGGTCGATGACGAAGCCGATCAAGCCGACGAGGAACAAGATCCAGCCGACCGTGTTGACGTCGACCGATCCCTGGTTCACGGGGTGCACGGCGAGGGCGAGAACGAGCCCGACCGCCGCGATGATGAGGCTTACAGCGAGTCCCATTTGCCCTGCTTTCCCCGCGTGCGCGGATTTCAA
>DASXDB010000245.1:0-17646 GCA_036490895.1 Gaiellaceae bacterium | reverse complement strand
CGCGCGAGCTCCTCCGCGTCGTGCGTCTCGACGAGCGTGTCGAGCCCGAGCTCGCCCGCAGCGCCGAGCAGCGCGCGCACGGTCGCGTCGTCGAGGTCGCGCAGGATGATGAGGGCGGCGTCGGCGCCCGCCTCCCGCGCCTCACGCAGGTGCTCGGGCGTCGAGAAGAACCCTTTCGCGAGGAGCGGCAGGTCGGTCGCCGTGCGGGCGGAGCGGAGGTCGTCCCAGGACCCGCCGAACCGCTCGTCGACGAGCACCGACATGGCCCGCGCGCCGCCCGCCGCGTAGCCGCGGGCGACCTCGCCGACGTCGCCGCCCGGCCGCAGGTCGCCGGCCGACGGCGAGCGCCGCTTGAACTCTGCGACCGCGCCGAAGCCGGGTGCGGCGAGCGCCTCGTGGAACCTCATGCCGCCACTCCTTGTGAGAACGCGACCAGCTCGTCGAGCCGCGCCGCGGCCGCCCCCGAGTCGAGCGCCGTCCGCGCAAGCTCGAGCCCTTCGCGGAGGTCATGCGCGCCGCCGCCCGCCGCGATCGCACCCGCAGCGTTGAGCAGGATCGCCGAGCGCGTGCCGCCGTTGCCGCCGTTGAACACCTCACGAATTCTCGCTGCGTTCGCGGTCGCGTCGCCGCCGCGCAGCTCGGCCGGGTCGCAGCGCGGGACCCCGAGCTCGAGCGGGTCGATCTCGCGCTCCGTCACCTTCCCGTCGACCACCTCGCAGACCAGGTTCGTGCCGGCGGGCGACAGCTCGTCGATCCCGCCTGCGCCGTGTACGACGAAGGCGCGCCGGGCGTCGAGCTGGGCGAGCACGTCGGCGATCACCGGGACCAGGTGCGGCGAGTACACGCCGACCACTTGCGCGCGCGCTCCGGCCGGGTTCGTCAGCGGGCCGAGCACGTTGAAGACGGTTCGCGCGGCGAGCTCACGCCGCACGGGGCCGGCGTGCTTCATCGCCGGATGGTGAACCGGCGCGAACATGAATCCGAAGCCGAGCGTGTCGATCGACTCCGCGATGCGCGCGGGCGTGAGATCGAGCTCGAACCCGAGCGCCTCGAGCACGTCGGCGCTTCCCGACTGCGACGAGACCGACCGATTGCCGTGCTTCGCGACGCCCGCGCCGGCAGCCGCCGCGACGAGCGCGGCCGCCGTCGAGATGTTGAACGTCTTGCCGCCGTCGCCGCCCGTCCCCGCCGTGTCGACGAGGTCGTCTCGCTGCGGCCGCACCATGATCGCGTGGGAGCGCATCGCCTCCGCCGCGCCCGCGATCTCCGCGGCTGTCTCTCCCTTGAGACGCAACGCGACGAGGAAGCCGCCGATCTGGGCCGGCGTCGCCTCGCCCGCCATGATCGAGCCCATCACGTCGCGCGACTCGGCCCGGCTCAGGTCTTCGCCGTCGAGCAGCCGTGAGAGCGCGTCCTGGATCATGTTTTCGAGAGGAAGTTCTTCGCGATGTCGCGGCCCAGCGGGGTCAACACGGACTCGGGATGAAACTGTACGCCGTCGACCGGGAGCGACCGGTGGCGCACGGCCATCACCTCGCCGTCGGGAGCGGTCGCCGACACCTCGAAGACGTCTGGCACCGACGTCGCCGCGAGCGAGTGGTAGCGGCCGGCGAGGAAGTCCTCGGGCAGGTCGGCGAAGATGCCGCGGCCGTCGTGGGCGACGGTCGTCGCCTTGCCGTGGACGAGCTCGTGCGCCTGGCCCACGGTCCCGCCGTGCAGTTGCACGAGCGCCTGGTGACCGAGGCAGACGCCGAGCGTCGGGACGCGCGGGCTCAGACGCTCGAGGACCGCGAGTGAGACGCCCGCGTCCTCTGGGCGGCCTGGCCCGGGGGAGACGACGAGGTGCGAGGGCGCGAGCTCTTCCGCTTCGTCGGGGGTGACGGCGTCGTTGCGGCGGACGACCACGTCGGCGCCGAGCTCGGCGAACAGGTGCACGAGGTTGTAGGTGAACGAGTCGTAGTTGTCGACCAGCAGAACTCTCATGCGCCACCTTCCGCGAGCTCGATCGCAGCCTCGAGTGCTGCGAGCTTACGCAGGCACTCCTCGTGCTCGGCGTGGGGGTCGCTCTCCGCGACGATGCCCGCGCCCGCCTGCAGCAGCGCCCGGCCCTCGTGCAGGACGACCGTGCGGATCGCGATGCACGCGTCGAGCGGTCCGCCGGGAACCGAGTAGAGCACCGCCCCGGCGTACGGCCCGCGGCGGTAGCCCTCGAGCTCCGAGATGATCTGCATCGCGCGCACCTTGGGCGCGCCCGAGACGGTTCCCGCCGGGAACGTCGCTCGCAGCAGATCGAACGACGAGACGTCCGGCTGCAGCTCGCCGACGACCTCCGACACGAGGTGGGTCACGTGCGAGAACCGCTCCGCTTCGAGGAACCGCTGCACCTTCACGGTTCCCGGTACGCAGACGCGCGACAGGTCGTTGCGACCGAGGTCGACGAGCATGATGTGCTCCGCGCGGTCCTTCGCGGATTCGAGCAGGCGCTCCGCGTCGTCCGCGCCGGGGGTCGTCGAGCCGGCGATCGGGTTGACCGACGCACGCCGCCCTTCGCGCTTGACGAGCGTCTCGGGCGACGAGCCGACGAGTGCGATCCCGTCGAGCTCGAGCAGGAAGAGGTAGGGCGACGGGTTGATCCGTCGCAAGGCGCGGTACAGCTCGACCGCCCCGATGTCGGTCCGCTTCTCGGCGCGCTGCGAGAGCACGATCTGGAAGGCGTCGCCGCGACGGATGTGCTCCTTGCAGCGTTCGACGCCGCGCATGTACGTCTCGGCATCCGGGACACGGTACGTCTCGGATCGAGGCGTGATCCGCTGGGGGGTCAGGTCCCGCCGGGCGAGCTCCAGGTCGCTCGGGCCGGCAAGCACGTCCGCCACGCCGAGCAGGTGGTCGAAGCGAAGCAGCACGTCTGCGACGACGAACCGGCTCTCGGGCAGTCCCGCGCCGGCGTCGGGGAGCGGCACGGTCGGCTCCAGCTTCGCGACGTGGTCGTAGGCGAGGTAACCCACCACCGGCTCGGCGGCGCGCTCGGCCTCCTCGAACGAGACGAGACGGTCGCCGCACCCGACGAACGAGTAGCGCCCCAGCCGGCCCCGCTCCGCCGACTCGAGCAGGAACGCGGCGCGGCCGCGCGTGCGCAGGTCGAGGTAGGCCGCGAGCGGCGTGATCAGCGAGGTGTCGACGGTCGAGGTCATTGGATCCTTGGGTAGTACCAGTCTTGCTTCAATGCGCAAGCCGTGGCCGTCCCCGACCTTCTGCGTGCGCTGCTCGTCGCTCCCGGCCCGTCAGGGCACGAGGAAGAGGCGACGCGCGTCTGGCGCGAGGCGGCCGCCGCGTTCGCAGACGTGACCTCCGACACGCTCGGCACGTCGTACGCGCGCGTCCGCGGGGGCGAGGGCGCCCCGACGCTCGCGATCGTCGGCCACATCGACGAGATCGGGATCGCGATCACGAATATCGAGGCGAACGGCCTGCTCTCCTTCATCACGGTGGGAGGCATCGGCCCGGAGACGCTGCACGGGCAGCGCTTCGAGCTGCTGACCGCGAACGGGCGCATTCCTGCGGCGATCTCGCGCAAGCGGCTCTATCCGGAGCAGGTGCGCGACCGCGGGAGGCTCGAGCACACTGACCTGCATCTCGACATCGGAGCGAAGAGCCGTGAAGAGGCCGAGCAGCTCGTCCGCGTCGGCGACGCGGGCGTGTGGGGCGGCGAGCCGGCCGAGCTCCCGAACGGACGATTGATGTCGAAGGCGCTCGACAACCGGCTCGGCGCGTACGTCGCGCTCGAGGCCGCCCGCCGGATCGGCGAGAGCGGCGCCCCGGTCGACGCCGTCGCGGTCGCAGCCGTGCAGGAGGAGCTCGGGACGTACGGCGCTCGCGCGGCCGCGTTCTCGCTCGCTCCCGAGATCGCGATCGTGGTCGACGTGACGCCTGCGACCGACGTTCCCGGCGGGAACCCGCAGCGCGCAGGCGCGATCGAGCTCGGGATGGGCGCGATGATCGCGCGAGGCCCGACGCTCAACAAGAAGCTCAGCGACCTGCTCTCGGAGACGGCGGACGCAGAGGGCATCGCCCACGGATTCGAGGTCTACTCGCGCGAGACGCACACGGACGCCGACGAGTTTCATCTCGCTCGCGAGGGGATCCCGACCGGTCTGCTCTCGGTGCCGACGCGGTACGTGCACTCGCCGAACGAGATGTGCGACCTCGCGGACGTCGAGGCGGTCATCGCGCTGATCGTCTCCCTCGCGCGCCGCGTCACGAACGAGACGTCGTTCCTGCGCTGATGGCGAGCCGCAGCGTCATCGTCAGTGCAGTGCGGACGCCGTTCGGCAAGCTCGGCGGCGGGCTCGCGGGCCACGAGGCGACCGACCTCGGCGGCATCGTGATCCGCTCGGCGCTCGCGCGCATCGGTGTCGAGGCGAACGAGCCGCAATACGTGATCATGGGCCAGGTCCTGCAGGGCGGCGCGGGGCAGGCGCCCGCGCGCCAGGCGGCGATCAAAGCCGGTCTGCCGATCGAGACACCCGCGGACACGATCAACAAGGTCTGCGCGTCGTCGATCCGCGCGATCGAGATCGCGGACTCCATGATCCGCGCAGGCGACGTCGACGTCGTCGTGACAGGCGGCATGGAGTCGATGTCGAACGCTCCCTACGTCTTGAAGAAGGCGCGGTTCGGTTACCGCCTCGGCGACGGCGAGCTGATCGACTCGATGATCTGGGACGGGCTCCGCTCGACGTTCGACGGGTTGCACATGGTGCAGCAGAACTCGAAGGTCGCGCGCGAGCTCGGAATCTCCCGGGAGCTGCAGGACGCGTGGGCGGCGCGCTCCCAGCAGCGTGCAGCCGACGCCCAGGACGCGGGACGCTTCGACGACGAGATCGTCGCCGTCGGTGACGTGACCGCCGACGAGGCGATCAGGCGCGGCACGACCGTCGAGGCGCTTGCAGCCCTCAAGCCGGTCCTCGATCCGGACGGGACGACGACGGCAGGGAACGCGCCCGGCGTAAACGACGGCGCGAGCTGCGTCGTCGTGTGCTCGGAGGAGTGGGCTGCGAAGCGTGGGCTCGAGCCGCTCGCAACGATCCTCTCGCAGGGATACGTCGCCGACGATTTCGCGTACCTCGTCCGCACGCCGGCAAACGCAGGCGGTATCGCGCTCAAGCGCGCGGGCAAGTCGATCGACGACGTGCAGCGCGTCGAGATCAACGAAGCGTTCGCCTCGGTCGCGTCGAACTCGACGAAGCTCCTCGGCGCCGACGAGCAGAACGTCAACGTGAACGGCGGCGCGATCGCGCTCGGGCATCCGATCGGCGCCTCCGGCGGGCGCATCGTCGGGACGATGGTGCACGAGCTCCGGCGAAACGGGGGCGGGCTCGGCCTCGCTGCGATCTGCTCCGGGGGCGGGCAGGGCGATGCGCTCCTGATCGACGTTTGATCCGCGCGGCGGGAGGTGTGGTGGTCCGCGACGACCGCGTCCTGATCGTGCACCGCGCGCGGTACGACGACTGGTCGCTGCCGAAGGGCAAGCTCGAGCCGGGGGAGACCTGGGAAGCCGCGGCGATCCGCGAGGTCGGCGAGGAGACCGGCCTCCGCTGCGAGCTCGGCGCCTTCCTCGGCTCCTCCCACTACGCGCCCGGGGGGACGGAGAAAGAAGTCCGATGGTGGGCGATGACGTCCGACGACGAGGCGCACCCGACGAACGAGGTCGACGCGGTCCGCTGGGCTTCAGCCGACGAGGCGCGTGAGCTGCTCTCGTACGACGGCGAGCGTCACCTGCTGGACAGGGTCTTCGAGTAGCGGCAGACCTCGGTCGGCTCGCCGCCGAAATGCGGCTCGATCAGCGTCTCTCCGAGCTGCCAGCCGTTGCGCTCATAGAAGCGCCGAGCGCGCGCGTTCCGGACCATGCACGTCAGTGTCGCCTCGGTGCACGTCTTCGCGAGCTCGATCTCGGCCCGCTCCAGCAGCGCTTGCCCGACGCCGGTGCCCCAGTGATCCGGGTGGACGTAGATCGCGTAGAGCTCGTCATCGCCGAGCGTCAGGACGCCGATCACCGCACCATCGTCGTCCTCGGCGAGATACGGCCGCGTCTCGTCCTCGTCGAAGATGCGATGCGCGACCGCGAGCCGCCGCTCGAGCGGGTCGTCGCGGCCGTACGCCGTGTTCGCCGAGAGCCAATGCGTCCGTGCCATCGCCTCGGCGTCCGCCAGGACCGCCGGGCGGATGTTCACGTGAAGTCCTTGCGGTACCGCACCTCGGCAGCCCGGACGCCGAAGCGCTCCTCGGCTTTCCGCACGCCGTCGGCCGCCCAGCCTGCCCGCTCGTAGAAGTTCCGTGCGCGCGGATTGTCCTCCAGCACCCACAGGAGCGCCGCGCGGTAGTCGGCGGTCAACGCGCTCTCCGCCGCGGCCATGAGCGCACGGCCTGCGCCGGTCGACCATGCGTCCGGGTCGACGTAGATCGCATAGAGCTCGCCGAGGTCGTCCTCGTCGCGGCTCGGGCCGGTGGAGGCGAAGCCGACGACGCGCCCTTCGTTCTCGCAGATGATCGTCGTCCACCCGGGCGGCGGCACGAGCAGACGCGCTCGCCATCGCTCGGGATCGATCGGGAGTGCATCGAGCTCGGCAGTGGGGAACACGTGGGGATACGCCGATCGCCAGCCGCGGACCCGGATCGTCTCGATCGCGAGCGCGTCGTCCGGGGAGGCGGGACGGATGTGCATGGTCGAAGGGTAGGCTCACGCGCCGTGGCGTTCGAACATGTTCTCGTCGTCGGCGCAGGGCAGATGGGCGGCGGCATCGCGCAGGTCGTTGCCGGGTCGGGCCGCCGGGTCTCCCTGCACGATCCGTTCCCCGGCGCGGTCGAGCGCGGCCTCGGGACGATGCGGCGAAGCCTCGAGCGGCTAGCTGAGAAGGGCGGCGTCGACCCGGACGAGACACTCGCGCGCGTTACGCCGACCGCCGAGCTTGTCGCGGCCGACCTGATGATCGAGGCGATCAGCGAGGACGCCGCCGCAAAGGAGGACGTGTTCCGCCGCGCCGATCTCGTGCTGCCGCCGGAAGCAGTACTCGCGTCGAACACGAGCTCGATCCCGATCACCTCCCTCGCGGCCGTGACCAAGCGCCCCGACAAGGTCGTCGGCATGCACTTCTTCAACCCGGTACCGATGTTGAAGCTCGTCGAGGTGATCCGCGCGGTCCAGACCTCGGACGCGACCGCCGAGGCGATCGTCGCGCTCGCACGCGACCTCGGCAAGGAGCCGGCCGAGGCGAACGACTTCCCGGGCTTCGTCTCGAACCGGATCCTGATGCCGTTCATCAACGAGGCTGCCTACGCGTTGCTCGAAGGCGTGGCGGAGCCGGAGGCGATCGACACGATCGCGCGGCTCGGCTTCGCGCATCCGATGGGACCGCTCGCTCTGGCCGACCTGATCGGCCTCGACACCTGCGTCGCGATCATGGAGGTGCTGCACCGCGGGCTCGGCGACCCGAAATACGCGCCGTGCCCGCTACTGCGCCAGTACGTCCAGGCCGGCCGCCTCGGCCGCAAGAGCGGCCGCGGGTTCTACGACTACTCCTCGTAGCGCGGCAACGGCGTCGACGAACACGTCGTCGCCGAGTGTGTACGTCGAGTTGAAGTCGACGGCGCCGTTGACCTCGAGCACCACCCACGTCCCGACGTCGGCGGGCAAGAGGTCGATGCCCACGAGCGCCCCGTCGACTGCGCGCGCCGCGCGCAAGGCGATCTCACACGCTTCGGGCGGCGGGAGGACCGGCTCGCGCCGCGCACCGAGCGCGACGTTCGTCCGCCACTCGCCCGGCGCGGCGACGCGCCGCACCGCGCCGATCACGCGATCGCCCGCCACGACGAGCCGCAGGTCGTAGCCGCGCGGGGCGACGAGCTTCTGCGCGATCGCGCCCGTCGCATGGAACCACGGCTTCTCGCCCAGCGCGAGCAGGCCGCGCTCGATCGCGTCCTCGTCGTCGCAGCGGACGACGTCCCGGCCCCATGAGCCGAAGCGCGGTTTGAACACGATCGGCGGCTCGAGTTCGGGAAGCGGCTTCCACGATGCAACGTGAACCGTGCGCGGGTGCGGGACGCGCGCGTCGAACAGCGCCGCGGCGGTCGTGAGCTTGTCGTGCGCGGCGACGAGCGTCCGGCGTCCATTGAGGACTGTGACCCCCGACGCGGCGAGGCGCTCGAGCGCCCACAGGCCGGGTTCGACCCCGTCGAGCGTCGGCAGGACGTCGAGGCGTCCGAGCGCGATGTCGCCGGGGCGGAGCCGGGTGATCGCCTGCGCGGGCGAGACGACCGCGCCGAGGCGCGTGTTCGTGGGCGTGACACGGTGGGCGACGACGGCGAACGTGCTCATTTGCGGGAATGTTCGGGGTGCGTCCCGCAAAACGGAAGGGCCTGCGGCCAGGCCGCTGCAGGACTGTTTCCGCCTCGTAACGGCGGCTGCGCCTAGGTTCGGTCCCGGCACACGGCGCCGCGCCCTGCGTAGGTCGGCCCGGCGGGGTTGCCTGGGGGAAGTAGACGATCGAGTCAGGCGCGCTCGGTGACCGCGCGTTCGCTCGAGTGATGACGCGAGGGAAGTGCGCGACGAGGGTCTTCGGTCGCGCGCCGCCTCCGCCGCAGCTTGTCGCGGAAGACCGCGCGAGCGGCCGCGTTCAGGTCGACGTGCTTGTGTGCCATGTGCCCTTCCCCCTCTGCCCAGGTCGGTACGGACAGGTGATTCAACCCCACCGCGTGGTGACGATGTGGTTACAGCAGGCGGCGTGCATACTCGGCGTTCGTGGGCCTTCTCGACCAGCTCCGTGTCCGGCCCGGCGACGCGCCGAAGCTCGACGCCCGCGACCCGGGCGCGCGACTCGGTGCGGACGCGAGGGCGGCGGGTCTCGAGCGCCTGGTGAAGATCGTCGAGCGGCTGGGCGGCTTGCACAACCGGCTGTACGCCGAGGAGCGGCACGCCGTGTTGCTCGTCCTCCAAGGGATGGACGCGGCAGGCAAGGACGGAGTGATCCGGAGCGTCTTCACCGGCGTGAACCCGCAAGGGTGTCGCGTCGAGTCGTTCAAGGTGCCGACGCCGGAGGAGCTCGGCCACGACTTCCTCTGGCGCGTGCATGCGCGGTGTCCGCGACACGGCGAGATCGCCATTTTCAATCGCTCGCACTACGAGGATGTCGTCGCCGTCCGCGTTCGGAACCTCGTCGACGAGAAGGTGTGGTCGAGGCGGTATGCACACATCGTCGCGTTCGAGCGTCTTCTCAGCGACGAGGGGACGTCGGTCGTCAAGGTGTTCCTGCACGAATCCCGCGACGAGCAGCGAAAGCGACTGCAGGAACGGGTCGACAATCCCGAGAAGCGCTGGAAGTTCCGGCTGGGCGATCTCGACGACCGTGCGCGGTGGGACGACTTCCAGCGGGCGTACGAGGACGCGATCCGCGAGACGTCGACCGAGCACGCGCCGTGGTACGTCGTGCCCGCCGACCACAACTGGTCGAGGAACCTCTGCGTGGCCGAGATCCTCGTCGATGCCCTCGAGCGGCTGGCTCCGGCCGTGCCGGCGCCGGAGCTCGGCGCCGAGCGCTTGACGATCACCTGAGGACCGTCACACATGTGAACGGATCGGAGGCGTACCATTCCGCGGTGCGTGAGACGCTCGAACGCGAGCTGAAGCTCGACGTCAACGGCTCATTTGCGCTGCCTGAGCTTCCCGGCAGCCCGTTGCCGGAGCGCACCTTTACGTCGACCTACCACGACACGCCTGCACGCTCGCTCGGCCGCGCCGGGATCACGCTTCGGCGCAGAGTCGAGAACGGGACGTCGCTCTGGCAGCTGAAGCTGCCTCAGGCCGGATCGTCCGGGGGGCGTGTCGAGCTGGAGGAGCCGGGCGGCCCGAGCGGCCCGCCGCCCGAGCTGGCTCGGCTCCTCGTCGCGCACGAGCGTCACGGCGCGCTCGAGCCCGTCGCGACGCTCCGGACCCACCGTTCCGGAGTCCGTGTCCAGGACGGCGGTCGTGAGGTCGCCGACGTCACCGTCGACGAGGTGACGATCCTCTACGCCGAGCGCAATGCTGCCGGTTTCACCGAGCTCGAGGTCGAGCTGGTCGGCGACGGTGAAGAGCGGGACTTGGAGCGTCTCGGCCGCGTGCTTCGCAAGGCCGGCGCGCAGGTGAGCTCGGGCGAGCCGAAGCTCATGCGGGTGATCGACCTGCCGGCGTCGTCACCGCCTGCGCGGAACGCGCCGCTGCACGAGCACCTCCGGCACGCGCTCGAGTCGCAGCTCGCGGCGCTCGAAGCCCACGATCCCGGCGTCCGGTTCGGCGGCGACCCGGAGGATCTGCACGAGCTGCGCGTCGCCACCCGGCGGACTCGCGCCCTCATCCGCGCCACCAAGCCGTTGCTCGGTGACCGCCTGGCCGCGCTCGGCGACGAGCTGAAGCTCCTCGGAGGCCTCCTCGGCGCAGTGCGTGACCTCGACGTCCTCCTCGAGCATCTGCGGCCGGCGGTTGCGGAGCTCGATGCCGACTGCGAGGGAGGCGAGCAGCTGCTCGCGGCCCTGGCGGCCGAGCGCACGATGCAGCGCAACGTGCTCGTCGACGCCATGGAGACCCCGCGGTACGCAGCGTTGCTCGACGCGTTTCGCCGGGCGATCGAGGATCTCGGCGCCTTCGATGCGGCGAGCGGCGCGGACGAGATCGCCGAGCGTGCCGTGCGCAAGCTGCGTCGTGCGGCGGAGGAGTTGCCGTCGACGCCGTCCGACGAGGAGCTGCATGCGCTTCGCATCGCCGCCAAGCGGGCGCGGTACGCCGCCGAGCTCGCCGCGCTCGGCGGCGGCAAGAAGGCTGCGAGGACGGTGAAGGCGTTCAAGAAGCTGCAAGACGTGATCGGTGAGCACCAGGACGCGGTCGTGGCGGAGGAGCGCCTCCGACGCGTCGCGCGCCCCGAGACGGCGGTCGCCGCCGGCCGGCTGATCGAGCGTGAGCGTCGCCGCAAGGAGGACATGCGAGAGCGGTATCCGGCCGCCCTGCGCGCGGCGATCCGTCGGGGCCGCAAGGCCTTCTCGTAGTGCCGCCGATCCTCGTCCGGCACGCGTCGGCGGGTGACCGTGAGGCCTGGCCAGGCGACGACATGCAAAGGCCCCTCGACGAGCGCGGCCGCGTGCAGGCGCGCGGGCTGGTGGCTCGCCTCGAGGAGTTTCAGATCGGCGCGATCTACTCGAGCCCTGCGGTTCGTTGCCTCGAGACGGTCGAGCCGCTCGCAGCCGCGCGCGGCCTCGTCGTGGTCGTCCGCGCGGAGCTCGGGGAGAGCCGTCAATGGGAGGACGGAGGCACGCTCCTCAAGCAGCTGGCCGAGGCCGATGCGGTGGTGTGCGGTCACGGCGGCCTGGAGCAGGCGCTCCGCAAGCCGCGCAAGTGGCGCAAGGGCGCCGCCTTCGTGCTCGACCAGAAGCTGCGGATCGTCGCGGAGGTCTGACGCCTACGCTGCGATTGCGTGCTCGGCGGCGAGCGTGAGCAGCGCGCCCTCGCGCAGACCGCCGCGCTGAACCTTGAGCGGCGTGCCGAGTCGCTGCCGGATCGACGCGAAGATCGCCGCGCCCGCAGGCAACGTCCGGGCGCGCTCCTCGCCGATCCCGTACCGGCGCGCGAGATCGGCTGTCGGAGTCGTCGCCAGCTGCTCGAGTGCGTCCTCGAGCTCGGCGGCCCCGATTCGGCTGCCGACCATCCGCTTCAGCGCCCGGGCGCTGCCGCCGACGGCCAGGGTCGTGCGTGGTAGCGGCGGGTCGAATCCCTCGAGGTAGCTCTCGACCTCGTTCCGTGCCGCCGCGATCGCCGCGTCGCCGGGCGGATCCTGCGCGAGCAGGCGGCTCGTCAGCCGCTGTGAGCCGAGGTCGATGGAGCGTGACCAGGTCGGGCCGGTCTTGCGCGAGCCGACCACGACCTGCGCGGAGCCGCCGCCGACGTCGACGACCGCCACCGTGCGCCATCCGGTGATGCGGGCGCACGACAGTGCGCCGACGAACGCCAGCCGGCCTTCCTCGACCGAGCTCAGGATCCGGGTGCGGCATGCAGATGCACGCTGCAGCCGCTCGGCGAGCTCGTCGCCGTTCGCGGCCTGCCGGCCGGGGCTCGCGATCAGGACCTCGATCGCCTCGACGCCGGCGGCACGCGCATCGGCGACGAACCCGGCGACCACCGACGCCGTCTCGGCGAGCTTCTGCTCCGGGATCTCGCCGTGGCGCTCGATGTCCGCGCCGAGGCGGAGCATCGCGCGCTCCGAGAGCACGGTGCGTCCGTTCACCGACACGAGCAGCCGGACGGTGTTGGAACCGACGTCGACGACCCCGACGGGCACGTCCATATGGTGACGACCCCACACGACGGCAGATCTAGTGCGCCCTGCCGAGCCGCCGGGCGCGGTCGCGGCGGCGCATGAAAACGACCTGCGTCGGCCGCCTGCGCTCCGACTTCTTCGGGGTGACTCTCTGCCACGTTCCGTCGGCGCGCAGTTCCCACGCCTGCGAGTTGTCCGCCAAGACCGTCTTCATGATCAGCTCGATCTCGTTCCGAACGTGCGTGTCTTCGATCGGCATCACGACCTCGATGCGGTGCTCGAGGTTGCGCGGCATCAGGTCGGCGCTGCCGAGCAGGTACGTCTTCTCGTCGCCGGCCTCGAAGCAGTAGATGCGGCTGTGCTCCAGGAACCGTCCGAGGATCGACCGGACACGGATGTTCTCGCTGAGGCCTTCGACTCCCGGAACGAGCGTGCAGGTCGCGCGCACGATCACGTCGATCTCGACGCCGGCCTCGGACGCGCGGTACAGCTCCTCGATCACCTCGGGATGGGTGAGGCTGTTGCACTTGAGGCGGATCCGCGCAGGCTTGCCCGCCTCGGCCGCAGCCGCAACCTCGCGGATCAGCTCGATCAACCGCTTGCGGAGGTTGAACGGCGCGACGAGCAACTTCCGGAAGCGCTGCGGCCGTCCGAACCCGGTGACGAAGTTGAAGAGATCGGCGATGTCCGCGGCGATGTCCGGGTCCGACGTGAAGACGCCGACGTCCTCGTACGTGCGCGCCGTGCTCGCGTGGTAGTTGCCGGTGCCGACGTGGACGTAACGGCGGAGGTCGTTCCCCTCACGGCGGACGACGACCGTCGTCTTCGCGTGGATCTTCATGTCCGGGAACCCGTAGACGACGTGCACCCCTGCTTTCTCGAGCGCTCGCGCCCACTCGATGTTGCGCTGCTCGTCGAAGCGCGCCTTCAGCTCGACGACGCACACCGCCTGCTTGCCGTTCTCGGACGCCTTGATGAGCGCCGGCGCGATCGCGGAGTCGCGGCTCGTTCGGTACACCGTGGTCTTGAGCGTGATCACGTTCGGATCGCGCGCCGCGGCCTGGATGAACGACTCGACGCTCGTGCCGAACGAGTCGTACGGGTGATGCACGACGATGTCACGCTGTGCGATCTCCTCGAAGAGCGCGTCGTCTTCCCCATGCGCGAGGCGGCGCTGGGTGTACGGGAGCCACGGCTCGTACTTGAGGTCGGGCCGGTCGAGCCCGTGGAGCTGCGAGACGTCGGCGAGGTCGAGGACGCCGCGCACCGGGTACACCTGGTCGATCGAGACGCCGAGGCGCTCCTGCAGCCGCGCCAGCATCGTCCGCGAGACGGAGCCCGACACCTCGACCCGTACGACCGAGCCGAAGCGGCGCTTGCGGACCTCGGATTCCACGGCTTCGAGCAGGTCGTCGGCGTCGTCGGAGATCTCGGTGTCCCCGTCGCGCGTCAGCCGGAAAGCGACGCGCTCCACGATCTCCATCTCCGGGAACAGGTGGTCGAGGTAGTGCGCGATGACGTTCTCGAGCGGGATCATGAGGCCGCGCTCGCCGACCTCGACGAAGCGATCGAGGCCTTCCGGCACCTTGACGCGTGCGAACCGCTCCTCACCCGCCTCCGGGTCTCGCACCAGCAGGCCGAGGCTGAGCGACAGCCCCGAGATGTACGGGAACGGCTGGCCCGGGCCGACCGCGAGCGGCGTCAGGACCGGGAAGATCTGACGGAGGAAGACGCGGTTCAGCTCGGCGAGCTCGTCGGCGGTCGCGTCCTCGACGGTGCCGAGGAGGATCCCTTCGCCGGCGAGCGCGGGGCGAAGGCCTTCCTGCCAGAGGCGCGTCTGCGCGGCGGTGAGTGCGAGCACCCGCTCGCGGATCTGGGGAAGCGTCTGCTGTGGCGTGCGGCCGTCGGGCGTGCGGACGGACACGCCCGACACGACCTGGTCCTGCAGCCCGGCCACGCGCACCATGAAGAACTCGTCGAGAATCGAGGAGACGATCCCGCAGAACTTGACGCGCTCGAGCAGCGGCTCGGAGGGGTCCGCGGCGAGATCGAGCACCCGCCGGATCAGGTCGAGCTGCGACAGCTCTCGATTCAGGAACGGCGGCGCGGCCGCCGGAGTTGCCACAGGGTGCTTCGTCGCGGTCACGGGGGGTCCCAGAGTCCCAGAAACGTGGTGAACGATGGGTTGCGTTTTGGTGACCGCACCCACGTATCCGGCGAGACGCGTATCCTGCCGCCTCGGTGCGCAACGACCGTCTCATTGCCGGCCTGGCCGTCCTCGTCGCGATCGTGCTGATCGTCATCGCGATCGTCTACTGGGTCGAGCCCGCGAAGTCGTTGCCCGGATTCTTCCCCGGGCACCAGGCCGGCTCGGGACATCACCACGTCAAGCACGGGATAGCGTCGTTCCTCGTCGGGGTGGCGTGCCTCGTGTTTGCCTGGTTCCGGACGGGACCGAAGCGCACGTCTCCAACGTGATCGTCGGCGCGCTCATCTCCTATCCGCAGGCGATCGTGCTCGGGCTCCTCCAGGGGTTCTCGGAGCTGTTTCCGATCTCGAGCCTGGGTCACAGCGTCATCCTTCCGAAGCTCCTCGGCTGGAACATCCATCAGAACGATCCGTATTTCCTGACGTTCCTGGTTGCAACCCATCTCGCCACGGCGATCGTGCTGCTCGGGTTCTTCTGGCGCGACTGGGTGCGGATCGTCAAGGGCCTCGGGAGGTCCCTCCGCGACCGCAGCATCGATCCCGACGACGCAGACGCGAAGCTCGGCTGGCTGCTCGTCGTCGGGACGATTCCGGCAGGCATCCTCGGGCTCGCCTTGCAGGACACGCTGCGGAAGGGCTTTGCGAAACCGACCGACGCCTCCATCTTCCTGATCGCGAACGGCGTGCTGCTCTATTTCGCGGAGCGGCTGCGCCGCCGCGCCCCGGAGACGACGGAGGAAGACGACGTGCGGATCGCGCGCACGGTCTCGTGGCCTGCAGCGTTCTTCGTCGGTGCGGCGCAATCGCTCGGCCTGGTCCCGGGCTTCTCGCGTTCCGGCGCCGCGATGACCGGCGGCCTTCGCATCGGGCTCTCGCACAAGGACGCCGCCCGCTTCGCGTTCCTGCTGGCGACGCCGATCATCGGCGCGGCCGCCGTGCTGAAGGTGCCGGAGCTCTTCGGGCACCAGGGCGACGGCGTTCGCGGCCAGGCATTCGTCGCCGCCCTCTGCTCCGCGGTGACGGCCTGGCTCGCCGTGCGGTTCCTGATGCGGTTCTTCGAGACGAACACGCTGATGCCGTTCGCGATCTACTGCGCGGCGGCCGGGCTCGCCTGCACGGTGTACTTCGTCGCCTGAGCGGCGAAGTGTGACGATCTGGTGAACCGGTCTGGTAGAACGCCGCGATGGCTCTTCGCCTGACGCCGCAGAAGCGCGAGTTCTTCGTCCTGTTCACCGAGGCGTCCGCGAACGCACGCGACATGGCGCATGCGCTCGTCGACCTGCTCGCCGACTGGCCCGCAAGCCGCGACCGGCTGCGCGACATCCGCGAGCTCGAGAGCGAAGGAGATCGCCTGACCCGCGAGGTGATCAATCTGCTCAACCGCACGTTCGTGACGCCGCTCGACCGGGACGACATGTATCGGCTCGCATCGGCGATCGACGACGTGTGCGACCACATCGACGAGGCAGCCGACAACATCGACGCCTACGAGGTTCGCGAGGTCCCCCGCCGTGCGCAGGAGCAGGCCGAGGTGATCCACCGTGCCGCCGCGCGTCTGCACGAGGCCGTCGGGCTGCTCGAGGGCTTTCGCGACTCTCAGAAGCAGCTCGTCGCGGTGCGTGAGCTGGAGGACGAAGGGGACCGGCTGAACCGGGAAGCGATCGCCGAGCTCTTTCGCACCGGAGCCGACCCGCTGACGATCATCCGCTGGAAGGACATCCACGAGCAGCTCGAGGAGGCGGTCGACGCCTGCGAGACAGCCGCCGACGTCCTCGAGGCGATCCTCGTCAAGAACCGGTGACTTGACCCTTCTCGTCGTCGTCATCGTCGTCGCGCTCGCGTTCGACTTCACGAATGGGTTCCACGACACGGCGAACGCCGTCGCGACGTCGGTCTCGACGCGAGCGCTCTCGCCGCGGCTCGCGGTCCTCGTCGCTGCAGTCGCGAACCTCGCAGGCGCGTTCGTCACCACCGCGGTGGCGAAGACGGTCGGGAAAGGGATCATCGATCTCGGCCACGTCACGAACCAGACGCTGCTCGCCGCCTTGTTGGGCGCGATCACCTGGAACCTGATCACCTGGTGGCTCGGGCTTCCGTCGTCCTCGTCTCATGCACTGATCGGCGGCCTGGTCGGCGCCGCGCTCGCGCAGGCGGGAGAGAGCGGCGTGCTCTGGCACGGCGTCATACACAAGGTCGCGATTCCGGCGCTCTGGGCGCCGACGATCGCGTTCGGGGCCGCGTTCCTCCTGCTGCTCGCGATCTACTGGGTGTTCCAGTGGATGACGCCCGGCATCGCCAACCGTTCGTTCCGTCTCGGTCAGCTCGCGACCGGCACGTGGGTCGCGTTCACCCATGGGGCGAACGACGCGCAGAAGACGATGGGCGTGATCGCCGCCGCGCTCGCGATTCACGGCGGGCACCCCGACGATCTCCGCATCGATCGTTGGGTGATCGCGTCGGCGGGGCTGGCGATCGCCGCCGGAACGTACTCCGGAGGCTGGCGGATCATGAAGACGCTCGGGCAGCGCGTCTACCAGATGGAGCCTCCGGGCGGCTTCGCAGCCCAGGCGAGCGCAGGCGCCGTGATCTACGCGTCGACGAAGTATGGCTATCCATTGTCGACGACGCATGTCGTCTCCGGTGCGGTGATGGGCGCCGGGGCGACGAAGCGCCTGTCCGCCGTTCGCTGGGGTGTCGCCGGCAACATCGTGTTCGCCTGGGTCCTGACGCTTCCGGCGGCGGCCCTCGTCGCTGCGGGGATGTGGTTCGTCGTCGAGGGCATCTTCTGATGCGCCTCGGTCTGGGGCCCGCGAGCGGGGAGATCCACAAGCTGCTGGCCGAGGCGGGCGTCCGTGTGGCTGCGGTGGCGCAGCTCGTCGAACGGCGGTTCCGGGAGTGGCCCTCCGGCCCGTCGCAGGATGAGGTGAAGCAGCTCGAGCATGAGGCCGACCACGTCGTCTCATCGCTTCTGTCGTTGACGAACCGCATGTTCGTCACGCCGTACGACCGCGACGACATCGTCACGCTCGCGTTTGCCGTCGACGACGTCGCCGACGAGGCCGAGAACGCAGCCGAGCTGCTCGGGCTCTACGGCGTCGTTTCG
>DASXDB010000244.1:0-8439 GCA_036490895.1 Gaiellaceae bacterium | reverse complement strand
GGGGACGGCTGGATCGCGGCGGCCGGCCGCGAACGGGGTGAGCGCCTGCGGGTCGACGGGGAGCAGCTCGTATGGGCCGGCTACCCGTTCACGCGTGCGCAGCAGCCGTTCACGGCCGGTTAGCGCGCCGTCAGCCGTCGCCTCTGAGCTGCCCGCGCAGCGCACCGCCCGGGTACTTCGCGTTGTGCACGTTCACGTAGTACGCCGCCGGCCGCCTCACGATCGCGGCGGCGAGCGCGGCGGAGGTCGTGGTGCAGGACGCCCGAGACCTTGATCTCCCAGCACACCTGCCGGCCCGTGACCTTGATCTCGGCTGTACCGCGTCCGTCGGGATCGCCCTTCGGCGTTTCGGCCTTGCCCGTCAACGTGGCACGCAGCGAGTTGCGGCTATCTACGGGGTCAGGCGAGCAGGTACCAGACGACGGCGGCGCAATAGACGCCGACGAGCAGGAAGCCCTCCCAGCGGCGTGACTTGCCGTCGGCGACGACGAACGCCGCGAAGAGTGCGGCGGCGGCCATGGTCACGATCTCGACGACGCGGAACGAAAGGGGGAGACCCCGGCCGACGATCCAGGAGAGCAGGCAGACCGCCGGGGCGACGAAGACGGCAACCTGCATCGACGATGTGATCGCGATCTCGGTCGCGAGGGTCGTGTTCCCACGGCGTGCGATCACGACCGCACCACCGTGCTCGGCGGCGTTGCCCACGATCGCCACGATCACGACCGCGATGAAGAACTCGTTCAGACCGACCGCCTTCCCGAAGTGGTCGAGCGAGTGCACGAGGATCTCGGACACGATCGCGGTTGCCGCCGTCGCGAGTGCCAGCACGACGAGCGATCGCCTCAACGACCAGGCCGACTCGGCCGGCTCCACCCGCTCGGCGGACCGATGGATGCGCAGGTTCTGCCACGTGATCGCGAGGTACGAGAAGAGCAGCACGGTCGAGATCGGGATCGAGAGGATGAAAAGCGAATGCCGCTCGTGCGAGCCGCCGCCCCACGCAAACGCTGACGGGATCGCGAGCAGCGCGACCGCACCGAACACCGCGAAGAGCTGCCAGCGGAGGGAGCGCGCGTCGACGTCGCCGTCGCCGCCCACGATCATCGCTGCGCCGAGGACGAGCAGGATGTTCGAGACGACCGATCCCGTCAGCGAGCCGCGCACGACGCCCGGCAGCGCATCGGCGACCGCGAACAGCGCGATGATCAGCTCCGGAGCGTTCCCGAAGCTTGCATTCAGGAAGCCCCCGACACCAGGCCCCGTATGCTCGGCGGCGTGCTCCGTCGCCTCGCCGATGAGCCACGCGAGCGGAACGAGCGCAACCGCGGCGAGCACGAACAGCATCGTCTCGTCGAGGTGGAAGACGAATCGCTCGAGGATCGCCACGGGTGTGAGCACGAGGCTTGCCCACAGGATCCTGCGCGCCACGCCGCTACCTTAGCTCCGCATGATCGACGCGGTCCTCTTCGACTGGAACAACACGCTCGTCCGCTTCGAGTGGGACGACGACCTCGTCGAGATCGGCCACCGGGCAGCGCTCGGCCACGACGACCCCGACTTCACGGTGCGGTGGCGCGAGACCATGCTCGGAGGCTCGGGCGGCGACCGGCGGTACGCCGACATCCTCCGCGACCTCGGAGTCGCCGATCCCGACGCGTTCATCGACGCAGAGCACGAGGTGTGGCGACCCGCGCATTCGGTGCTCGCCTCCGCCCAGGCGCTGCTCGACGCGCTGAGTGCGCGGGGTGTCAGAACGGGGCTCGTCGCGAATTCGTGGCCCGATCCGGGGAGGGTGCTACGCAAGGATGCGGAACTCTTCGGTCTGTCCGAGCGGCTCGACGTGCTCGTCTACTCGGAGGAGGTCGGCCTCCGCAAGCCGGACCCTGAGATCTTTCTGCACGCGTGCCGTCGGCTGGGGGTTGAGGCAGGTGCCACGATGTACGTCGGAGACAATCTCGTGACAGATGTGCAAGGTGCCGCGGCCGTGGGCATGACCACGGTACAAGCGCTGTGGTTCAGAGCAGACGACACCCCGGGGATCGAGGCGGACTTCATGGCGTTCACGCCGATGGACGTCCTGAACGCCGTGCGGCGCGTAGCTCGGTAATGGGCGAAAGTCAAGTCTTGCGGGTGTCCGTGTCCGTTCGGACAATGTTCGTATGACGCCAGAGCAGATCGCCGCGCCGGCCCTGCCGCTCCACCCTCAGGACGAGATGGAGTGCCGCCGCTGCGGCGTCCACTGCGACAAGGTCGTGCATCCGGGCGCGTGCCTTTCTCGCGGCTGCCCGTTCGTCTACTCGTACGAGGCGTGGGGGCACACGTACGTGGGCTGCATGCAGAAGGTGTACGAGGTCGAGATCGACCTCGACATGCTTCGCGCGGCCGAGGCGCGCAAGCCGGGCTTCGGCGCGATCCGCGCAGTGCGGCGCCCGTTGCCGATGTGCAAGGCCGAGGTCGAGCGGACGTACGAGTCGCGCCTCGACGACGAGCTCGGCTGCATCAACCCCGAGTTCGACGAGCTCCCCGTGGGCGTTCCGACCTTCCGCGTCTTCGCGCGAGTGGCGTCCTAGATCTCGAGGAGCGCGTTCTCCCGTCGTCGGCGCACGACTCGGACGCCGAGCCACACCAGCAGGAGCAGCACCGCGACCGGCGCTCCGATCGCAAGGGTGTAGACGGCGCCGATCCCGAGCCACTTCAGCGCGACGCCGACGCCGTGCAGCGGGCCGTGCGTGTGCTGCCGCACCACCGTTGCCGCCGGCGTCTCGAGATGCAGCGACACGGTGGCATAGTGGGCGTTCCGCCTCGTCGTCGCCTCGCCGCGCTGCAGGCGCTCGATGCGCGTGACGAGCGCGGCGATGCGCCGGTCGTTGTCGGGGCTCGTCGGTTGCGCACGGAGCGCGGCGAGCTGCTTCTGTAGACGCGCGATCTCGCGATCGGTCGTGTTGAGCAGCGCCGTCTGGTCGACGGTCGACACGTTCTCGTCCGTGATCGTCCCGAGCTGCGCCAGCTTCGCCATCGCGGCCTGGATGCGTGCCCGCGGGATCCTGAGCGTCAGTTCGGCGGTCGCTCGGCCGCCGTGTGTCTCGGCGTGTACCGACGACGAGTAGCCGCCGAACGACGTCGTGATCCGCAGCGCGCGCTTGACGCCGTCCGAGACGTCGCGGGCGTGCTCGACACGGAGGGAGAGCGTCGCCTCGTACTTCTGCACGCGGTTCGTCGGCGACGGCAGCGCGAACGCCTTCGCGGCGCTGTCGCCCGAGGGGGCCGCGGGAATCGACGCTCTCACAGTCCCGGGCTGATGCGCGATCGCCCGTTCGACAACGGACGTGTCGTGCGACGGGCGCGTGTACACGATCGTCGCCGCGATGGCGGCGGCGATGGGCACGACGACAACGAGCGCCCGGCGCCAGGTGACGCGCCGGGGCGCTGCGGGCGCGCCGGCGGCGATCAGCCGGACGCGCTCGCGAACTTCGGATGGGGCTTCGACATGCGCGGCGCGCAGCTCCGCGACCAGATCACGCTGCGACATGGAGTGCCTCCTCGAGTTTCTTCAGAGCCCGGTTCAGGCGTGTCGTGCAGTTGGTGGGGGAGATGCCGAGCACGCGGGCGGCCGTTCCGGCATCGAGCTCGAGCAGGACGCGGAGCGCGACGACCTCGCGCTCGCCCGGTGTGAGGCGTGCGAGCGCCGACTCGAGATCCGGGGACAGCCCTTCGGCGAAGCGGAAGTCGATCGCCTCGGGAGGAGCGGCGAGCTCCTCGCGTCGGACGCGCCGGCGTTCGGAGCGGAAATGGTCGAGCGCGACGGTGCGCGCGACCTGGCAAAGCCAGGTGCGCACCGACCCCCGGTCGGGGTCGAAGCGGTGCCACAGGCGCAGCGCACGTTCGAACGTGACGGCGGTGAGATCCTCGGCGGCGAAGCGGTCCGACGTGAACCACGCCAGGTAGCCGTAGACGTCGTCGAGGTGCGCCTCCGCGGCCTGCTGAAACGTCATCTCTCGTGTTGTACGCCGCCTGTGGACGATCTGTCACAGAACCGCAACTCTGACGTTCGTCTGACGACGCGTCAGACGCGCGTCAGACGCCCGTCAGACCCAGCGCACGTGAAGGTCGCGCAGCGTCCGGATGTCCGCTGCGGTCACTCCCTGCCGGTCGGGGCCTGGCGTCTCGAGATAGGCGGAGAGGTGCTGCAGCTTCGGGTGGGCGAGGAAGGCCCCGAGGTTCTCGCCCATCTCGCCCTGCAGGAGATCCGCGTGCCGGTCGCGGTTCGAGCCGAGCGGAGTGGCGGAGTCGTTGATGTGCAGCGCGCGGAGACGATCCAGGCCGAACAGATCGTCGACGTGTCGCACGAGCTCGTCGACCTTCTCGCGCTCGGTGACCTCGTAGCCCGAGGCGTAGAGGTGGCATGAATCGAGGCACACCCCGAGCCGGGGATGTCGGTCGAGCCGGTCGAGCAGCGTCTGCAGCTCCTCGAGCGAGCGGCCGATCGTGCCGCCGGTGCCCGCGGAGTTCTCGATCACGAGCCAGGTGTCGCCGTCGCAGCGCTCGAGGATCTGGGAGAGCGCCTTGCAGGTGCGTGTGAGCGCTGCGCTGAGCCCGGCGCCGAGATGCGAGCCAACATGGAAGATCACGCCGTCCGCGCCGATCGCGTTCCCGGCAGCGACGGTCGCCTGGAGCGCCGCGATCGACTTCTTGTGGATCGTCCGGTCGGGGGCAGCGAGGTTGCAGAGGTACAGCGCGTGGCAGACGACGCCTCCGATCCCGTGCTCGGCGCGCTTGGCACGGAACGCGTCGATCGACTCCTGGGAGTGATTCGTCGGACGCCACATGCGCGGGCTCTGCGTGAACACCTGCACGCAGTCGCCGCCGATCGCGGCGATGCGGTCGATCGCCGTGTCGATCCCACCGGCAGACGAGACGTGCGCCCCGAATTCCACGGCTGCCTACGATAGAGAGCGACATGTCCGTGAGAGTCCGCATGGCGCCGAGCCCGACCGGCTTCCTCCACATCGGAGGGGTGCGCACCTTTCTCTTCAACTGGCTCTTCGCGCGCCAGCAGGGCGGCGAGTGCCTGCTGCGGATCGAGAACACGGACACGAGCCGTGAGGTCGCCGAGGCGGTCGATCAGATCCAGGCGTCGCTGCGCTGGGTCGGCATCGACTGGGACGGCCCGGTCTCCTTCCAGCTCGATACGGCTGACCGGGCGCGCGAGCTCGCCCGCGAGCTGGTCGAGAAGGGTCACGCGTACGAGGACGACGGAGCCATCCGGTTCCGCCAGCCGAAGGAGGGGACGGTCTCGTGGGTCGACGCAGTGCGCGGCGAGATCGAGTTCAGGAACGAGCTGCTCCCCGATCTGGTGATCGTGCGCTCCGACGGCCGTCCCACCTACAACTTCGTCAGCCCGGTCGACGACATCATCGACGGGATCACGCACGTGATCCGCGCCGAGGGGCATGTCTCGAATACGCCGTCGCAGATCAACATCTTGCGCGCGCTCGGCGCCGAGCTGCCGGTGTATGCCCATGTGCCGGACATCAACGGTGACGACGGGAAGAAGCTGTCGAAGCGCCACGGTGCTGCGTCGGTCGACCTGTTCCGCGACCAGGGGTACCTGCCGGCGGCGCTGATGAACTTCCTGGCGCTGCTCGGCTGGAGCTACGACGACAAGACGACGATCATGTCGCGCCACGAGCTGATCGAGCGTTTCAGTTTGGAGCGCGTCGTGCCGAGCCCGGCCACGTTCGACTACAAGAAGCTCGACTGGATGAACGGCATGTACCTCCGCGCGCTGCAGCCGGACGAGTACGCGCACTTTTTGGAGCGGTGGCTGCAGGAGCACGACATCGACTGGCCGCAACAGCGCGTGTTCGCGACCGTGCCGCTCGTGCAGGAGAAGATCGAGAAGTTCTCGCAGTACCCCGACTTCGTGCGCTTCCTGTTCGAGGACGTCACGCCACCCGAGGGCGTCGACGGCAAGGTCGTCGCGGCTGCGGCCGACCGCCTCGAACAGCTTCCGACGTGGGAGGCGGGTGCGATCGAGGAGGACCTGCGCGGGCTCGTCGAGGAGCTGGGAGAGAAGCCGCGGACGGCGTTTGCGCCGATTCGGGTCGCCGTAACCGGCTCGAAGATCTCACCGGGGCTGTTCGAGAGCCTGGAGCTGCTCGGCCGCGACGAATCGCTTCGTCGCCTCAGGGCCGCGGCGGCCTGAGCGGCCTCGGACGCGCGAGCGGGTCCAGTGCCCGCTGGAACGTCTGCCACGCCTTGAGGCGGAATTGCGGTGTGGGTTGAGGAAGCCCCTGGCGTGGCGCCTTTGAGTGCGAGGCGCGCTGTGCCATTTCTAAGTTACAAACGCCGGGACGGCGGCGGGGGTTACGGACGGTAGGCAAGAACCGACGCTCCGACTGCCAGTGCGCCGGCCGACCAGATCGGCCACAGCCCGAGCGTGGCCCCGGCAACGAATGCGAGTGCACCGAAGAGTGCGAGCAAGAACGCGATCAGTGGTCGCGCAATCCCTTCCTCGCGCAGCTCGCCAAGGGTCTCCTTGCGTGCGACGGGTGTCGCGAGGCGAAGGCGCGCAAGCCTGACCCGGAAGAGCGCGCCGCGCCACTCCGGCAGCAGCGGCTCGATCCCCTCGGCGCCCTGCTCGGTGAGCGCCTCGGCGACCTCCGCGGTTGCATCGCGGGCAGCGGCGAGCGACGAGCGAAGCTCGGCGTGGGCCGTCTCGGCTCCCGGCGGCGGGGCGACGCCGTAGGCGTGCTCGCTCGCGAGATGCAGCGCGTAGCGAAGACGGTTGAGCGACACCTCGGCACGGACGTCGTCCAGACGGTCAGGCGTGGCGGCATAGCGATCGAGCCGGGCAAGCGTGTGCGAGAGCTCCGTCCAGAGCTCGCCCATCTCCTCGGCATACCGCTCCGGCGACGTCGTGTTCGGCGCCACGACGAGAGGTTAGAACATTGCGGATCGTTGGTAGCATCGCTGCCCCGGAAATGCAGGCGCAGACGCCCACCGCGCTTGTCGTCGAGGATGACGCGGCGCTCCGAATGCTCGTTCGAGTCAATCTCGAGCTGGAGGGCTTCGCCGTCGAGGAGGCGTCGACCCTCGACGAGGCCGAGGCGGCGCTCGGACGGTTGCGGCCGGATGTCGTCCTACTCGACGTCCACCTCGACGGTCGGGAGACACTCGGACTGCTATCGCGTCTTCGGGCCGACGGCGTGCCGGTTGCGCTCGTCACCGGGTCGGTCGACGTCGACGAGTACCGCGACGCGGCGGACGCGGTTCTGTCGAAGCCGTTCGCGCCCCAGGCCCTCGTCGCGATCGCGCGGCGCCTCGCTAGGGTGGAGGTGTGAGTAGCACGCAGGTCCTTTCGCCGACCGCCTTCGAGGAGCAGCTCGCGAAGTATTTGTACGAGCGCTCCGAGGAGGGGCGTGCGGTGCGCGTCGGCGAGAAGGAGGTGTCGGAGCAGGCGGAGATCGTCCGTCGGTACGCAGACCTGTTCAGTCGCGAGCAGCTCGACGCGCTGCGCGACGCAGAAGAGTCGGCGGGCGACGACGCGGAGGGGATCTACCGGTTGCGTAAGACGTGCGAGGGTGGGCTCATCGCAGCCGAGCTCGCGGAGCGCGAGGACGAGCTCGAGAATCGACTCCTCGCCGCTCGCGTCACGTTCCAGGGCGAGGAGATGCCGCTGCGCAATGCGCAGGCGCAGCTCGCCGTTCTGCCGAGCTACGCCGATCGCGCGGAGCTCGGGCACATCCAGGCGGAGGTGAGCACGAGCTTCAACCCGGACCGGATGGCGCTGATGCAGGCGAGCGAGGAGCTCGCCGCCGACCTTTCGGGCATCGCCGATGCGATCGAGCGCAACGAGGAAGAGAAGGCGATCTCGCTGCACGAGCTGTCGCGCGCATTGCACGCGGCGAGCGTCGAGGCGACCGAGAGCTACCGGGTGTTGCGCGAGCGCTGGTTCGGGCGGCTGCTCGGCGACGAGCGCGAAGACGTTCCGTCGAGCTTCCACACGGCGTGGATGCGCCGGCTGTCGACGCTCGAGGCGACGTACACGCGCGACCGCGCGACCGAGGTCTGTCTGCGCACGCTCGAGGAACTCGGGTTCGATCTCGCCGCGCAGCCGAACATCAAGCTCGATCTCGACGATCGGCCGCAGAAGTCCCCGCGCGCCTGCGTGATCGCGAGCGATCCGCCCAAGGTCGTGCACCTCATCACCCGCGCGCAGGGCGGCCTGCACGACTACCAGGCGTTCCTGCACGAGGCGGGACACGCACTGCACTACGCAGGCTGCGACCCTGAGCTGCCGTACGTGTTCCGCCGCATCGCCCGCGACCACGCGCTGACGGAGATCTACTCGTACATCGTGGAGGCGATCTCGCGCGAGCCGGAGTGGCACGAGCTGCACTTCGGGCTGACGCCCGAGCAGGCGCAGGAGAACGC
>DASXDB010000243.1:0-5665 GCA_036490895.1 Gaiellaceae bacterium | reverse complement strand
TGAAGTCGTAGTCGAGCCGTTCGACCACCTCAACGGCGCGGGGATCGTCGAGCAACGGCCTCGTCGCGCGCGCTGCCGCGGCACGCCGAGCCAGGTTCGACAGCAACGTCGCGGACACACCTGACAAGTCGACGGGTACCGACTCTGTCATCACTCATCGCTCTTTCTGAACGCAGGTCGCGGCAGGATCTCAGCCTAGCGCCGCTCTGGCTTCATTCCGGGACGCCGGCGCAAGTGACCTACAGACTCTTGACCAGGATCAGACATGGGTTCGACTTTCCCCAGAACGCCGTCGTTTCTTCGATCGGGACAAAGCCAAGCGCTTCGTAGAACCGCCTTGTGTGCGCGTATGCCTCGCTCGGATGGGACGGTCCCAGCGTCTTCACCTGCAGGATCGACCGACGCTCGGCGCGCGCGTGAGCCTCCGCGGCGGCCACCAGCGCGCGTCCGTATCCGCGCCGATGTAGCTCTGACCGTACGCCCATCGCGCTGATCTCCGCCGCCGTCGTTGCGTATGGCGTGAGCGTCAGGAAGCCGACGTCCCGGCTGCCGTCGGATGCGATGAACGTCGGGAAGACCGCTGTCTGCGCGATGTAGTCGAGGATCGGCTCCTCGAGCCCGAACCATCGTGGGAGCGCTCTGAGCGTCGCTTCGGCGACGGAACGGCTCCGGTCGGCGTTGGTGGAAAGTTCGATCACGGACGGGCGATCCGGCGACTAGGACGCGGCGGCGACGACGAGCTCGGCGACCTCGGTCGGTGTCGTGCCGACCTTGATCCCGACCGCCTCGAGCGCATCCTTCTTCGCCTGCGCGGTACCCGACGAGCCGCTGATGATCGCGCCGGCGTGGCCCATCGCTTTCCCAGGCGGCGCCGAGAATCCCGCGATGTACGAGAACACGGGCGTCGACATGTTCTCCGAGACCCAGGTCGCGGCCTTCTCCTCCTCATCCCCGCCGATCTCGCCGACGAGCACGACGTACTTCGTCTCGGGATCGGCCTCGAACTTCTCGAGGATGTCGATGAAGCTCGAGCCGACGACCGGGTCGCCGCCGATGCCGACGATCGTCGAATTGCCGTGCCCGCGCTGCGCGAGCTCGTTGCCGATCTGGTAGGTCAGCGTGCCCGAGCGCGAGACGAGCCCGATCGACCCTTGCCGGAAGACCTCGGCCGGGATGATCCCGACGTTCGCCTTGCCGGGCGAAAGGACGCCGGGGCAGTTCGGCCCGATCAGCGTGACGCCCTTCGGGCGCGCGTACGTGTAGACGCGGAGCATGTCGTGCGCCGGGATGTGCTCGGTGATGCAGATCACCGTTCCGATCCCCGCGTCCACGGCCTCGTAGATCGCATCCGGTGCGAAGCGCGCGGGCACGAAGATGAGCGACGTATTCGCGCCGGCCTCGCGCACCGACTCGGCAACGGTGTCGAACACCGGCACGCCCTCGACGTCCTGCCCACCCTTGCCGGGCGTGACGCCGGCGACGAGGTTCGTGCCGTACGCGCGGTTGCGAAGTCCGTGAAAGCGTCCCTCTGAGCCGGTGAGCCCCTGGACGACGAGCCGCGTGCCGTTGTCGACGATGATCGCCACGTCTACGCCTGCGACTTCCGTGCCTTGAGGATGAGCTTCGTGTCGCGCCAGGTGCGGCCGCCGTCCTCGGACAGCGGCGCGAGCAGCTCGCGGACGCGCTCGGCCGTCTCGCCGGCGCAGTCGGTGCGTGCGAGCCATTCGTCCGTCTGATGCGTCTTCTCGAAATACTCGACGCGCTCGATCTCGAGCCCGGCGTCAACGAGCATGTCGCGCCACTCCTCTTCGGAGTAGCTGCGCACGTGTGACGGATCGCGGAGCTTCTCCGCTTCCTCGTGCTCCTCCGACATGTACAGCGTGTCCTCGATGACGAGCTCGGAGTTCGTGACGCGCGTCATCTCGCCGATCGCCTCGCCGATCTTCGTGAAGTGATGAGGCGCGATACGCGTGACGACGCAGTCGAACGAGCCGTCTGCGAACGGGATGTGCTCCGCGGGCGCGAGCACGTCCGCGTGCATGCCGGGCGACGGGTCGAGCGAGACGACCTCCGCCCCACGCTCGCGCAACCGCCGGGTGACATGGCCACCGCCGGCGGCGACGTCGAGGATCTTCTTCCCGGCGCGCGGCTCGCACATCTCGACGACGAGGTCGAGGTCTGAATCCGATGCGTGCGTCGGCGAGGCGCGGTAGGCATCCGCGCGCGAGCTCCAGACGTCGGTCATGCCGCGAGCTCCACGGCACGTCGTGCAGCGTCGAGCATCGTCGGCTCGACGTGCAGGTTCGGAGGCGCCGCGTCCTGCAGGATCTTGCGTCCCTCTTCGGCGTTCGTGCCGTCGAGACGGACGACGATCGGCGTCTCGATCTTCATCCGCTCGAGCGCCTCGAGGATGCCGCGCGCGACCTCGTCGCAGCGCGTGATCCCGCCGAAGATGTTGAAGAAGATCGAGCGAACCTGCGCGTCGCGCGTGATCACCTCGAGCGCGTCGACGACGCCTTGCGCGTTGCCGCCGCCCCCGAGGTCGCAGAAGTTGGCCGGCTTCCCGCCTGCGGTGACGACGACGTCGACGGTCGACATCGAAAGACCGGCGCCGTTGCCGAGGATCCCGACGGAGCCGTTGAGCTTCACGTAAGTGACGCCCTTCTCGCGCGCGAGCGCCTCCAGCGGGTCGGCCGCGCTCGTGTCGCGCAGCTCGGCGATCGCCGCATGGCGGAAGAGCGCGCTGTCGTCGACGGTGAACTTCGAGTCGAGGGCCTTCACCTCGCCGTCGGGCGTGACGATCAGCGGGTTGATCTCGGCCAGCATCGCATCGCTCTCGATGAAGCAGCGATAGAGCTTCTCGACGATCGAGGCGATCTGCTTCTGCTCTCTCGGATCGTCGACGCCGGCGCCGTAGACGAGCCGGCGCGCGATCCACGGCTGGAAGCCCTCGAGCGGATCGACGTGCAGCCGCACGAGCGCCTCCGGGTCGTTCGCAGCGACCTCTTCGATCTCGACGCCGCCCTGCGTCGTGAACATGAAGAGCGGCTTCTTCGCGCCGCGATCGAACGTGACCGAGAGGTAGTACTCCTTCGCGATGTCGGACGCCTTCTCGATCCAGAGCGTCTCGACGACATGGCCGCGAATGTCGAGGCCGATGACCTCCTTCGCCTTCTGCTCCGCGTCGGCGGGATCCTCGGCGAGCTTGATGCCGCCCGCCTTGCCGCGGCCGCCCGTCAGCACCTGAGCCTTGACGACGACCCGGCCGCCGATCTCCTGTGCCGCGGCGCGCGCCTCCTCGGGCGTCCGCGCGACGCGTCCCTCCGAGACCGGGATCCCGAACTGCGCGAAGAGCTGCTTGCCCTGATACTCGAAGAGGTCCATCGGCCGCGCGGCAGATTACCGACGTGCCTCAGGTCTCCGTCGGTTCGATCGTGACGATCGGGTCGCCGACCGAGATGGGCTGCAGGGGCGCGACCGCCAGCTCGACGACCGTGCCGGCGGCGACGGCGGCGACCTCGTTCTCCATCTTCATGGCCTCGATCACGCAGATCACCTGTCCGGGCCGCACCGTGTCGCCCACAGCGACCTTCACGTCGAGCACGGTGCCCTGCATCGGGCTGACGATCGCGCCCGACCCTGCACCGGCGCCGCGCGCCGCGCGCCCGCGGCGGCGGCGGCCGAGCTCGCGGTATCCCGGCTCCGGCACGTGCACCTTCACCTCGACGCGGCGACCGTCGACCTCCGCCCAGGTGACGCGCTCGACCGTGAGCCGCGCCCGAACGGCAGCGCCGCCGGCGACGACCTCGCCGTCGAGATCTTCGGCACGCGCCGCGAGCTCGGGCGACTCGACGACGCCGTGACATGTCTCGCCGGCCACAAAGCATGGATGCGAGAGCAACGCCTTGTGAAAGCCGATCAGCGTCTTCACGCCGCCGATCTGGTATTCGCCGAGCGCCCGCAGCATCCGCCCGATCGCGTCCTCGCGATCGGCGCCGCGCACGATCAGCTTGGCAATCATCGGATCGTAGAGCGGAGACACGACCGAGCCCTCGGCCACTCCGGAGTCGACGCGAACGCCCGGCCCCGACGGCTCGCGGTATTGCGTGATCGTCCCGGGCGACGGCAGAAATCCTGCCGACGGGTCCTCGGCGTTGATCCGGCACTCGATCGCGTGCCCTTGGAGGTGGATCTGGTCCTGCGTGAACTCGAGCCGCTCGCCGAGCGCGACCTGGATCTGCGCGCGGACGATGTCCACGCCGGCGACGAGCTCTGTGATGGTGTGCTCCACCTGGATGCGCGTGTTCATCTCCATGAAGTAGTAGGAGCCGTCGGGCGCGAGCAGCCCTTCGATCGTTCCCGCCGAGCGATAGCCCGCCGCGCGCGCCGCGTCGATAGCGATCTTCCCGATTCGGCTTCGCAGCTTCTCGTCGACGGCGGGGGACGGCGTCTCCTCGATGAGCTTCTGGTGACGACGCTGGATCGTGCAGTCGCGCTCGCCCAGGTGGATGACGTTTCCGAACGAGTCGGCGAGCACCTGCACCTCGACATGTCGCGGGTCCTCGAGGAAACTCTCGACGTACACGGACGCGTCGGCGAAGTACGAGCGCCCCTCCCGCTCCGCCGACTCGAACGCCTGCGCCGCCTCGTCGGCCGAGTAGACGGTCTTCATCCCCTTGCCGCCGCCCCCGGCCGCCGCCTTGATCAGCAGCGGATAGCCGAGCTCCTCGCCGAGCGCGACGACCTCCTCAGGCGACCCGACCGGCTCGGTCGTGCCCGGGATGATCGGCACGCCGGCCGCCTGCATCGCCTGCCGCGCGCGCGTCTTCGACCCCATCAGCTCGATCGCGGCGGGCGGCGGGCCGATCCACACGAGGCCCGCCTCTTCCACCGCCCGCGCGAACGCAGCGTTCTCGGCCAGGAACCCGTAGCCGGGGTGGATCGCGCCGGCGCCGCTGGCCTTCGCGGCCGCGAGGAGCTTTTCGACGACCAGGTAGCTCTCGGCCGACGTCGCGCCGCCGAGCGCATACGCCTCGTCGGCATAGCGTGGATGCATCGCAGGGCGATCGACATCGGAATAGACCGCAACCGACCCGATCCCGAGATCGCGGAGGGAGCGAAAGATCCGGACAGCGATCTCGCCCCTGTTCGCGACGAGGACCTTGTCGAACATCGCCGTATTCTCCCGGATATGAGCTTTGCGGATCAGCTGACGATCGGGCGTGCCGCCTCGGTACCGGTGGTCGTGACGCTGTTCGCGGTCTCGTTCACGCATCACGACTACTGGGCGACGGCGGTGTTCATCGCGGCGATGGCGACCGACTGGTTCGACGGCCGGATCGCGCGGCGCAGCGGCCGCTCGTCATCGCTCGGCTCGCTGCTCGACCCGGTGGCAGACAAGCTGCTCGTGGTCGCGACGTTGATCGTGCTGATCGACCAGGGCGTGTTCCCCGCCTGGATGGTCGCGGCGATCGTCGCGCGCGAGCTCCTCATCTCCGGACTGCGGCAGGCGGCGATCGAGCGCGGCGTCGTGATCGCGGCGCGCGACCTCGGCAAGCTGAAGACGTGGTCGCAGGCGATCGCGGCCGCGGTCGGCGGGTTCGCCGCGGCAGGGGCGTGGAGCGACCGCGTCGCGTGGTGGGCGCTGCTCGTCGCGCTCGTCTTG
>DASXDB010000242.1:0-10049 GCA_036490895.1 Gaiellaceae bacterium | reverse complement strand
AGGTCGGCGTCGCTCTTCGCGGTGTAGATCGAGCCTTCCGGGTCGACACCGACGATCTGCACCTCGGGCTTGCGCTCCTTGAAGTACCGGCCGACGCCGCTGATCGTGCCGCCCGTGCCGACCGAGATGACGATCGCGTCGAGCTCGCCGCCCGTCTGCTCCCAGATCTCCGGCGCGGTCGTCAGATAGTGAGCCTCAGGGTTCGACATGTTCGAGTACTGATCGGGCTTGAAGCCGCCGGGGATCTCCTCGGCGAGCCGCGACGAGACGGAGTAGTACGACTCGGGCGAGTCGTGGTCGACCGCGGTCGGCGTGATCACGACCTCGGCGCCGTAGCCGCGGAGCATCGAGATCTTCTCCTGGCTCATCTTGTCGGGCATCACGAAGATGCAGCGATAGCCCTTCTGCGCGGCGGCGATCGCCAGCCCGACGCCCGTGTTGCCCGAGGTCGGCTCGACGATCGTTCCGCCGGGCCTCAGCTTGCCGTCACGCTCGGCCGCTTCGATCATGGCGAGCCCGATCCGGTCCTTGTTCGACCCGCCGGGGTTCATGTACTCGAGCTTGCCGAGCAGTGTCGCGGGCACGTCCTGCGAGATCCTCGGCAGCCTTACGATCGGGGTGTTCCCGACGAGGTCGAGCAGGGTCGGATACTCCCGCGCCATCGGCCGGGAAGCCTACGTGAGGACGACCGCCTCACCTTCGTCGGCGTGCGCGAGCTCGTGACGGCGGACCAGCGCCACCACGGCGATCAGGCCGAGGATCGAGACGATCACGCACGCCCAGAACCCGTAGCGCGTGCCCGACGTGAACGCCTGTGGGAAGTAGGACGGGCCGTGGACCTTCGTCAGGTGGTCGAAGCGGCTGATCGACACGGACGAGACGACGGCGACGCCGATCGCCCCGCCGATCTGCTGCGCGGTGTTGAAGATGCCGGACGCGAGACCGGCCTCGTGGTGCTCGATGCCTGCGAGCGCGGCGATCGACACCGGGATGAAGGCGAACGGGATCGCGAACCCGATGATCAGATAGCCGGGCAGCAGGTCGCTCCAGTACGAGCCGTGCACGGGGATCGTCGTGTACCAGACCATCCCGGCGAGCATGCCGACGAACCCGATGATCATGATCGGCTTCGCGCTGAACCTCGTCACGAGCGCCTGCGCGACGCCGGCCCAGATGACCGCCGACCCCGCGGTCGCGATGAACGTCAAGCCGGTCTTGAGCGCGGTCCAGTGCAATACGTCCTGCACGTAGAGCGTGAGCAGGAAGAAGTTCGCGAACAGGGACGCGCCGAGCAGGAGCGCCGAGATGTTGGCGCCCGACACCGTGCGGATGCGGAAGATGTGGAACGGCATCAGCGGATGCTTCGTCCGCGACTCGATCACGAGGAATGCTCCCAGGAGCGCCACCGACCCGGCAAGCAGCAAGAGCGTCGTCACGCTGCCCCAGTGGTGGTTCGGCGCCGTCGAGACCGTGTACACGAGCAGCGCGAGACCCGACGTGACCGCGACTGCGCCTGCGACGTCCGGGCTCGACTCGCGCTCGGCGCGGCTCTCGCGCACGAAGCGCGGCGTCAGCGCCAGCGCGATTGCACCGACGGGCACGTTGACGAAGAAGATCCACTCCCAGCCGAGGTACCTCGTGAGCACACCGCCGGCGAGCACGCCGACCGCCGCGCCGCCGCCGCCGATCGCGCCCCAGATCCCGAGCGCCTTGTTCCGCTCCGCGCCCTCGTCGAACGTCGTCATGATGATGGCGAGTGCTGCGGGCGAGATGATCGCCGCGCCGAGACCCTGCACCGCACGTGACGCGATCAGCACTCCCTCGGACCAGGCAAGGCCGCAGAAGAACGACGCGATCGTGAACACGACCACGCCGATCACGAAGATCTTGCGCCGCCCGAACAGGTCGGCCGCGCGGCCGCCGAGCATCAGGAAGCCGCCGAATGTGATCGCGTAGGCGGTGATCACCCACTGCAGGCTGTCCTGCGCGAAGTGCAGCCCGCGCCCGATCGACGGCAGGGCGACGTTCACGATCGAGACGTCGAGCACAGTCATGAAGAAGGCCGCGCAGACGACTGCGAGCGCCTTCCAGCGGAGAGGATCCGGGTGCGGTGAGGTCATGGGCCGAGTCTAAAACTAGTGGCGGAAGTGGCGACGGCCGGTAAGGACCATCGCCGCTCCGGCAGCCTCGACGGCCGCCGTCACCTCTGCGTCGCGCCGCGAGCCGCCGGGCTGCACGATCGTCGTGATCCCGGCGTCGAGCGCGACCTGGACCCCGTCCGCGAACGGGAAGAACGCATCGCTTGCAAGGACCGCGCCGGCGGTGTCGTGCCCGAGCTCCCGTGCCTTCTCGACCGCGATCCGCACCGCGTCGACACGGCTCATCTGCCCGGCGCCGATCCCGATCGTCTGTAGGCCGCGGGCCAGCACGATCGCGTTCGACGAGACCTGCTTGCAGACGCGCCAGGCGAACAGCAGGTCGTCCCACGTCTCGTCGGACACGTCGCCGCAGGCGACGGTCATGGCGTCGCGCTCCTGCGTGTCGACGTCCCGATCCTGGACGAGGAGTCCGCCGAGTACGCGGCGGAAATCGCGCTCGCCGGGAGTGTCCTTGCGCCGTTCACCGTCCTGCAGGATCCGCATTGCCTGCTTTCGCGCCAGCGCCTCGAGCGCGTCCGGTGCGTATCCGGGCGCGAACAGCACCTCGACGAAGTGCTCCGCGATCCGCTCGCCGAGCGTGCCGGTGACGGTGCGGTTCAGGATGGCGACGCAGCCGTACGCGGACACGGGGTCGGCGGCGAGCGCGCGCTCCCACGCTTCCTCGATCGTGGTCGCGACGGCGACGCCGCACGGGTTGCTGTGCTTCACGATCACGACGGCCGGCTCCGTCAGCTCGCGCGCGACGCGCCGCGCGCCCTCGAGGTCGGCGAGGTTGTTGTACGAGAGCTCCTTCCCGCCGAGCTGCTCGACGCGCGAGAGCAGGTGCTTGCGCGCGCCCACTTCCCAGTACAGCGCTGCCGCCTGATGCGGGTTCTCGCCGTAGGGCAGGTCCGAGACCTTCCGGAACGAGAGCGTCAGCTGCTCCGGGAACCGCTCGTTCTGCGCAAACCACGTCGCGATCGCCGCCTCGTAGGCGGCGCTCGTCGCAAACGCCTCTGCCGCGAGCTTCCGGCGTGTGTCGAGCAAGACCTCGCCGTGTTCGCGGAGCTCGCGCAGCACGACTTCGTACTGCCGCGGGTCGCTGACGGCGGCGACATGCGCGAAGTTCTTGGCGGCGGCGCGCAGCATCGAAGGCCCGCCGACGTCGATCATCTCGACGGTCTCGTCCTCGGTCGTGCCGAGCCGGGCGGCGACCGATGCGAAGGGGTACAGATTGACGCAGACGAGGTCGAACGGTGCGATGCCGTGCTCGGCGAGCTGCTGTTCGTGATCCTCGCGATCGCGGCGGGCGAGGATGCCGGCGTGAATCGCCGGGTGGAGTGTCTTGACGCGGCCGCCGAGCATCTCGGGAGCTCCGGTCACATCCTCGACTTGCGTGACGGCCAGGCCTTGCTCCGCGAGGAACGTCGCCGTGCCACCCGACGAGACGAGCTCGAACCCGAGCTCGTGCAGTCCGCCCGCGAGGTGGTCGACGCCTTCTTTCTCGTAGACGGAGATCAGCGCGCGGGGCATAGCTCCCTCACGACGCGCGGCAGGAGTCGGTGCTCGACTGCGTGGATACGCTCCTCGAGTGTGGCGCGCGGCTCGAGCGGCACGGGCTCCTGCGCGAGCACAGGCCCGCTGTCGAGCCCTTCGTCAACGTAGTGCACGGTCACGCCGGTGGGGTCGGCGCCCGCGTCGATCGCGTCGCGGATCGCGTGGGCGCCGGGAAACGCGGGCAGCAGCGAGGGGTGCACGTTGACGATCCGCTCCGGGAACCGGCGCAGGAACGGCTCGGTCAGCAGGTGCATGTACCCGGCGAGCACTACGAGCTCGACGCCGTGCTCTTCGAGCCAGGTCGCCATGACGAGGTCGCGCTCTTCGCGGCTCTCGTGGCAGTCGAGGCTGAACGTCGCCGTGGCGATCCCGGCCTCACGCGCGCGGGCGAGCGCATACGCGTCGTTGCGGTTCGCGGCGACCGCGCCGATGGGCAGCCCGTCGTCGATCAGCGCCTGCAGGTTCGTCCCACTGCCGCTGACCAGCACCCCGATCATGTGATGCGTCCGATCACGATCTCATCCTGATCGGCTTCGGCGACAATTGCGCACCAGCCGATCCCTAGGTTGAACACGCGTCGCAGCTCGTCCTCGCCGACGTGCCGTGCGAGCCAGTGGAACACCTGCGGCCGCTCCCACGCCTGCCAATCGAGCTCGGCGGCCCGCCCGGCGGGGAGCACGCGCTCGAGGTTGCCGAGGATACCGCCGCCGGTCACGTGCACGAACGCTCTTGCACGTCCGCGCAGCCGCCGCGCGACGTCGAGGTAGAGGCGCGTGGGCGCCAGCAGGTCGTCGCCGTCGTAGTCCTCGTCCTCGAGGACGCGGCGCACGAGCGTGAAGCCGTTCGCGTGCACGCCGTCCGACGGGAAACCGATCACGACGTCGCCGCACGCGATCGACCCGCCCGTCAACGGCTCGTCGACGATCCCCACGCAGGTCCCGGCGAAGTCGAGCTCGCCCTCTGCATAGATGCCAGGAAGCTCGGCCGTCTCGCCGCCGACGAGCGCAACACCCGCCTCGCGGCAGACCGCCGCGGCGCCCTCGACGAGCTCGGTCACCTCCTCGAGGTCGATCGCATTCGCCGCGACGTAGTCGAGCAGCATCAGCGGCTCGGCGCCGCACGTCGCGACGTCGTTGATGCAGTGTGCCGCGAGGTCAGCGCCGCAGTCGCGCAGGCGCCCGCGCTGCCGCGCGAGGATCAGCTTCGTGCCGACGCCGTCGGTGGATGCTGCAAGGAAGCGGCCGTCGCCGAGCGGGTGCAGGCCCGCGAACGCGCCGAAGCCCTGGGCACCCGTCGACTCGACGGCAGCGCGCAACCGGTCGACGACCGATCCCGCGGTGGCGAGGGAGACCCCGGCAGCCAAGTAGCTCTGCTCCGTCACGCGAAGCGCTCACCGTACAGCTCGGGTCGGCCCTCCGGGCCTCCTTCGACGAAGCGCACGACCGCTCCGCCGACGTCGACCGCGTTGTCATCGGCTTCGAGCCCGAGGAGGTCGGCGAGCGCGCCGGCCTTGGCATCCGGCTCGTCCGCCCGCAGTTGCAGCTCGGCCAGTTGGAGGTCGTCCTTGTTCTCGAGCAGCTCATCGATCCACTCACGCGGAGGGTGGACCTCGAGGCGGTAGCCGGCATTGGTGGCGACGAAGGTCCGCCGTCCGCCGTGCTCTTGCACGCGCAGGTTCCACTGCATCGCGCGGCCGAGCAGGGACTGGAAGTCTTCCTCGTCGAGCGCGATCCCGATGTGGTCGACGCGCGGCACCCGCCAGTGTCCGGGCTGGACGACGACGTTGACGGCGCCGCGCTCGAGCTCCGACAACCGGAGCTTGAACCCGTCCTGCTCCAGCTTCTCCCACGACACGCCGGGCTCGATCGAGACGTGCTCGTCGCCGATCCGTCCGTACCGGGCGACGAGCTCGAAGCCGAGCCGGCCCACGTAGCGGGCCTCGACGTCGCGCAACTCCGACGTGACGAGGTGGTAGTGGAAGAGGTGCACGGGATCGTCACTAGTCTTCCAAGCGGCGTGGCTTCCCCGTCGCTTCTATCGCCCTGGACGCTCGAGCCGCTCCAGGTCGTTCCTACGGTCGTCGCGGCGCTGCTCTACCTCGCGCGTTGCCGGACGCTCGCGGCGCAGGGCCGCCCGGTGCCGGGCTGGCGCCGCGCCGCGTTCTGGACCGGCATCGGGCTCGTCGTGCTGGCGCTCAACTCGCCGATCGACGCACTCGGCGAGGAGCACTTCTTCTTCCTCCACATGCTCCAGCACGTGATCCTGGGCGACCTGGCGCCGCTTTGCTTCGTGCTCGGGCTGACGGGCCAGGTGCTGCGGCCGGTGCTCCGTTTCCACGTCGTCGAGCGTCTGCGGATCCTCGCGCACCCGTTCGTGGCGCTGCCGGTGTGGGCGTTCGACCTCTACATCTGGCACGTCCCGTACCTCTACGACGCGGCGCTGCACCACGACTCGATTCACGCGTTCGAGCACTTCTGCTTCTTCACCGCCGGCTGCCTGATGTGGGAGCCGGTGCTCGAGACGCTCCCCGCGCCCGTGTGGTTCGGCACGGGCATGAAGTTCGGCTACATCGCCGCGGTTCGCCTACTCGAGACGATCCTCGGCAACGTCTTCATCTGGTCGTCGACCGCGTTCTACACGGCGTACCGTCATCCGCCGGAGTGGGGGATCACGCCGGTGCACGACCTGAACCTCGGCGGTGTGGTGATGATGGCCGAGGGGTCGCTCGTGACGGCCGTGATCCTCGTCTGGCTGTTCTTCCGGCTCGCGCATGAGGGAGAGGTGCGCCAGCGGCTGCTCGAGCAGGGGCTCGATCCGCGACAGGTGCGGCGCGCGGTGCGCTACGGCCGCGCCGATGAACTGATCAAACCGTCTCGAACCTGAGCTTCGCCGCGTTCGCCGGCACGCGCGTCGGGTACTCGCGCGTCAGGCAGGCGCGGCAGAGCCCCTCGGCGGGACGCGCCGTCGACTCTTCGAGACCTTCGAGCGACAGGTACGCGAGCGACGTCGCGCCGATCGTCTCTCGGATCTCCTCGACGGTGGAGTGGGCGGCGATCATCTCGTCCTCCGACGCGAGGTCGATGCCGTAGAAGCACGGTGACACGACCGGCGGCGAGGAGATGCGGACGTGCACCTCCGCCGCGCCGGCGTCGAACAGCATCTGCACGATCTGGCGCGTCGTCGAGCCGCGCACGATCGAGTCGTCGACGACGACGAGACGCTTCCCTTCCACCTCGGCCAGTGGGTTGAACTTCATGCGGATCCCCTGCTCTCGCATCCCCTGTTCGGGCTGAATGAACGTTCGGCCGACGTAGCGGTTCTTGATCAGGCCTTCGCTGAACGGGATGCCGGACGCGCGCGCGAAGCCGATCGCCGCGGGCGTGCCCGAGTCGGGGATCGGCAGGACGAGGTCCGCGTCGACCGGCGCCTCCGCGGCGAGACGTTCGCCCATGCGCACGCGCGCGCCGTGTACCTCGACGCCTTCGAGCCGCGAGTCGGGCCGGGCGAGGTAGAAGAACTCGAAGATGCAGAGCGCGCCCTCGCCGGCGGGCTCGAGCACCTGCACGGTCCGAACGCCGTCACGGTCGGCGAGCACGAGCTCGCCCGGTTCGAGCTCGCGCACGAGCTTCGCGCCGACGAGGTCGAGCGCACACGTCTCGGATGCGACGACGGGATCGTCGCCGAGCTGCCCGAGGACGAGTGGCCGGAAGCCGTGCGCGTCGCGGAATGCGAACAGCGTCTCGTCGGCGAGGCCGACGACGCTGGCGGCGCCCTCGAGCCGGTTCATCGCGTTTGCAACGGCGTCCTCGAGCGGGGCGTCGTCGTCGGCGATCAGCGCGGCGATCACCTCCGAGTCCGAGCTCGAGGCGAGCGGCTTGCCGATAGCGTCGCGCAGCGCTGCCGCGTTGACGAGGTTGCCGTTGTGCCCCAGCGCCACGGTCCGCGCGCGGCCGTGGTGGAGCAGCGGCTGCGCGTTCGCCCACGCGTTGCCGCCGGTCGTCGAGTACCGCGTGTGGCCGATCGCGAGCTGCCCCTGCAAGCCCGAGAGGCTCCGTTCGTCGAACACCTGGGGGACGAGCCCGAGATCGCGGAGCGCAGTGAGCCGCCCGTCCTCGCAGACCGCGATCCCCGCGGACTCCTGTCCGCGGTGCTGCAACGCGTAGAGCCCGAAGTACGACAGCCGCGCGACATCGCGCTCTGGCGCGCGGACTCCGAAGACGCCGCACATCTAGCGCACGACCCCCAGCTCGACGATGTCGTCCCATCGGATGTCGTGGCGCGTCGCCACGATCACGCCGGGCGCTTCGACGACGTCGGCATCGGCGTCGCGTCCCGACCAGTCGGCAGCTTCGCGAAGCGCGAGCTCGACGCCTCCGTCGGACACGTCGTGCGCGAGTGAGAAGAGGTGCGCATGTCGCCAGACGAAGGTGACGAGACCGTGACCGAAGCCGCGCAGAAGCAGCACACGATCACCGCTCTGCCAGCGAGCCGGGATCTGCGTCACGTCGCGCACGAGCCCGACACAGCCGATGACGGGCGTCGGCGGGATGGGCGCGCCTCCGGTCTCGTTGTACAGCGACACGTTCCCCGAGACGACCGGGATGCCGAGCGACTCGGCCGCGAGCGCGATGCCCTCGATCGCCTGTGCGAGCTCCCAGCCGATCTCCGGCTTCTCGGGGTTGCCGAAGTTGAGGCAGTCCGTCAGCGCGAGCGGCTCGCCGCCGGCGCAGGCGACGTTCATCGCCGCCTCGAGCACGGCGCTGAAACCCGCCTCGCGTGGGTCGCGGCAGCCGAGCGGCGGCCCGTCGAGCGACACGGCGATCCCGCGTGTGCCGTCGATTCGCAGCACGGCGGCGTCGAGCCCCGGTCGCCGGATGGTGCGCGAGCCGACGAGCTGGTCGTACTGCTCCGCCACCCAGACCTCCGGCTCGTGGTTCACGCCGGCAACCGGCGCACGCGCGACCGGATGTGCGCGCTGCTCGACGTCGTAGCGCGGGCACTCGTCGGTGAGCAGCTCCGCCGGGATCGAGCCGACGATCTCGTCGTCGAAGAACGCGCGCAGCTCGCCGTGGTCGGTCACCTCGCCGATCACCGTGCACGGAAGCTCCCAGCGCTCGCACGCGCCGACCACGTCGGCGAAGCGTGACGGCTCGACGACGGCGACCATCCGCTCCTGCGACTCGGAGATCATGATCTCCCACGGCTCGAGACCGGCCTCGCGCAAGGGCACGCGGTCGAGATGCACGTCGACGCCCATGCCGTCGCGCGCCATCTCGGAGAGCGACGACGCCAGCCCCGCCGCGCCGCAGTCCTGGAGCGAGACGACGAGTCCCCGCTCGACCAGGTCGAGTGACACCTCGATCAGCGCCTTGCCACGGAACGGGTCGCCGATCTGAACCGACGGCCGCTTCTCGTCGGAGCCCTCGAGGTCTTGCGATGCGAGCACGGATGCTCCGCCGATGCCGTCACGCCCGGTGAACGCGCCGTAGAGCACGACGAGGTTGCCGACGCCTTGCGCGCGGGCCGACAGCACGCGCTCGGTCGGGAGGAGGCCGACGCACATCGCGTTGACGAGCGGGTTCTGTGCGTATGCGTTATCGAAGGCGCACTCGCCGCCGACGGTGGGGACGCCGACGCAATTGCCGTAGTGGCCGATCCCGGCGACCGCCCGCTCGAAATGCCAGTCGGGGGCGCCGAAGCGGAGCCCGTCGAGGAGGGCGATCGGGCGCGCGCCCATGGCGACGATGTCCCGCAGGATGCCGCCGACACCCGTCGCGGCGCCCTGGAACGGCTCGACCGCCGACGGGTGGTTATGAGACTCGACCTTGAACGCAACGGCGACGCCCTCGCCGAGGTCGATCACGCCGGCGTTCTCGCCAGGCCCCTGCAGCACCCGCTCGCCGTCCGACGGCAGGCGCCGGAGCAGTGGCGCGGAGTGCTTGTAGCCGCAGTGCTCTGACCAGAGGAGCGAGAACACCGCGAGCTCGAAGTCGTTCGGGAAGCGGCCGAGCAGGTCGCGGATACGGTCGAACTCGCCGTCGGTAAGCCCGAGGCTGCGATGGAGTGGTTCCGCGACCGAGCTCAGGGGAGCAGTGTACCGGCGGCTTCCGACGGCGATCTCACGCGAGGTGCCTCCGGATCGTTAGAACACCGAGATGACGCGTAGCCGCCCGATCGTGCTCCTGTCGTCGCTCGCCTTGATCTGGGGCAGCTCGTTCATGTTCATCAAGGTCGCCGACCGGCAGGTGGAGCCGTCGACGCTGATTCTCGGGCGGCTCTGGCTCGCCACGCTGACGCTGGCGGCGGTGGTGCCGATCCTCGCCGGCGGGCGCATCGTCGCCGCCGATCTCCGCG